>BEIM01000331.1 GCA_002898995.1 bacterium HR36 | reverse complement strand
GTGAGTGATTACGCGACACTCCACGCCGCGTTGCCCGCATGTACGCCGAATTGTTTGGCGGCCTGCATGAAGACCCACGCCGACATCTCGAAAAATGTTTCGTTGAAAAATATGACGAAATCGTGCTGGTCAAGGGGATCAGTTTCGAGAGCCTGTGCGAACACCACCTGTTGCCGTTCCTCGGCCAGGCTCACATTGCTTACATTCCCAACGGCAAAATCGTGGGCCTGAGTAAACTGGCTCGCGTCGTAGAAGTGTTGGCTCATCGCCCGCAAGTACAGGAACGCCTCACCGAACAACTGGCCGACTTACTGATGCAGGAGCTGGAACCTAAAGGGGTGGCAGTGATCATGGAGGCTACCCACACCTGCATGACCATTCGCGGTATCCGCAAACCCACCAGTGTGTGCACTACCAGCGCTATGCGTGGGGTGTTCAAGTCCAATCTCTCTACGCGTACGGAGTTGATGTCGCTGATTTACGGCTCGAAATAGTGCCATGCTGGAAACGTTTACCTTGCGCTTGGTCCTCGGCATGCTCGCTACGCTGGCGGTATTACCTCAAGAGGTGCCACCACGCTTCTTCCGTATACATCTCCTGATTGCTTTGGGCCTGATCACGCTCGCTGGGGTGGTCGCCTGGTCGAACGAGGCGGCACTGTACTGGCTGGGTTTGGGGCTGGCAGGGGCGAGTTGTTTCGCAGGGACATGGTTCTGGCTGGGTGAAGCGCATCGGATTGGCCTGGTGCCGGTGGTGCTTGGAACAGTGTCAGTGGCAATGGCCTTGGGCGCGACCGCGAATGCCAGCGCTTCGCTGCCGTGGTCGGTTTTGGAGCATGGTAGCGCCGCATTACAATTGGGCTTGGCTCTGACCGCCATGCTCTTGGGGCATTACTACTTGATTACGCCAGGCATGTCACCGCGTCCGCTGGTGCGTCTGACGGTGCTGTTAATGGCGGTGATAGTCTTGCGGGCTGGAATCGTTTTCGCCAAACACTGGACGGTTGGGCACAGCCTCAGCGCACCAGGCGCTTTTGTCGAGAAATGGTTGTGGCTCAGCCTGCGTTGGCTGGCAGGCGTTCTGGCGGCGGGCGTTTTTGCCGTTCTCGCTTGGCGTTGTGCGCGCGTTCGCTCCACACAATCGGCCACGGGCATCCTCTATGCCGCGGTTATCTGCACTTTTCTGGGCGAACTGGCTCAACTACTGCTGGATAATAGCCCTTATGCGCCTGCGGGCAAAACGCCCTAACCTCCGCACGCAAGAAAGCAGCTGGCAATGGAGATAGAGATTTCCTGCCCCCGATGTCGTGCCCAATGGCCTAGCGCTGCTGTGGACGCAACACACTGGGTCTGCCCCGAATGCGGTGAATCGCTAACGGCGCGGGCCCCCGGAGGCGGCCAGCAATTGACACGATGCCGCGTTTGTGCCAACGAAGAAATGTACACCCAGAAGGACTTCCCGCATCGCTGGGGCTTGGCCATCCTTGTGCTGGCATTCGCATTGTCGTGTGTGTTTTACTATTGGCACTGGATCGTCTGGACCTGGGCGGTGCTTATCGGCTCGGTAGTGGTGGATGCGCTCCTGTACTGGTTGGTGGGCACGGTCACCGTTTGCTATCGCTGCGGCAGTCGCTATCGCGGTTTTGCCCCGAATCCCAACCACCATCCCTTCGAATTGGAAATCGGTGAAAAGTATCGGCAGGAACGGCTACGCCAGGCCGCTCACCGTTCCACACGCTAAAACGGTGTCCGTGCCACCCGGGTAAGGCCCTTACCTCCCCCGGCCACCGAAGTACAGCTTGCCAGTGGTCGGTTGCAAGGGTAAGTGCAAAGGATTCCGCTTACCAAGTGAAGCTCCAAAAGGCAACGCATCTCCAGTAACTAGCGCTTGCACCCGCGCTGGGATGCAGAGGCCAGGCTCTTTTTGCGGCCATTCCCCAAATTGGTACTTCGTTCCATACGCCCAGTGCTGGCGATATAAAAACAGGGGACGACGGCCTCAGCGAGGTAATCGGCAAAAAGCCGCCAAAACCTGGGTCCAACTTGGTCGCGCTTGTCCTATAAGGAGCCGAGAGTCGGCACTAACACAGGGAGCGGAAATTGGGGTGGCCCACAGCTGGGAACTCGTATGGTTTATCTTTCTCGGATTTACACGCGTACTGGCGACAGTGGGGAGACGAGCCTGGGAGATGGTCGGCGCGTCGGTAAAGACCATCCGCGCGTGGTGGCGTACGGAGAAGTAGATGAGTTGAACGCGGTGCTGGGTTTATTGTTGGCCTGCGCAGCGCAGCAAAGCGAAGCGGATCTGATTCGCCGTATTCAGAATGATCTGTTCGACGTGGGAGCCGACCTGTGTTGTCCGCTTACGGAAGGTGACCGGCCGCGGCTGCGAGTCCAGCCGCAACAGGTACGCTGGCTCGAAGAGCAAATTGACCGTCTCAATGCTCGCTTGCCGCCACTGACCAGCTTTGTGATTCCTGGTGGAGAACCCGCCGCCGCGTGGTGCCATCTGGCGCGGACAGTCTGCCGCCGTGCGGAACGTGCTGTCGTCACGCTCAGCCGCCACGAGGCGATTAACCCTGAGGTACTCGTTTATCTGAACCGGCTTTCCGACTTGCTGTTCGTGCTAGCGCGAATTTACAACGATGACGGCAAAAAGGATCGCCTCTGGCAGCCAGGCGCCGGTCAAGAGGCCAGTGGAAGCGGAATGGGTTTTTCCACCCGCGAATAGTCCGCACTGCCCAGGAGCATGGAAACGGCGTTATCGCCAGCATTGAAATTGATTTCGGGTTGTTCCAGCAAAGTCGGATCGCAATAGGTCTGTAGGCCAAATAAACTCCCGAACGGCGGTACCGCCCCGGGTAAAACGCCTGTGATCTGCAGCAATTCCTCACGGCTGGCGAAGCGCAAGGATTTGACGCCGAGGTGTTCGCGGAGTCGGCGGTTATCGAGCTTGCGTTCCGCAGGTAAGACGGCCAGAATAAATCGGTCGTCGGCCTTGAGCAACAAAGCTTTCGCGCCAGTGGCTAACGGCGTGCCTCGCACGGTCGCCGCCTCCTCGCTGGTGTAAACCGGGCGATGAAACAGCCAGCTATACACCTCGACTCCTGCAGCCTGCACGCGTTCGCGTATGCGATCCAGAATGCTCATTGCACCTCGGCGGCCTTGCTTCCGCTGCTCCTGGATGATCCTTTTTGTGCACAGTGGGTTGACGCCCACCTCTTTTTCTTCGGTTTGTATGGGTCGAACGTTATGTAACAATAAAGCGGGGCAACCGGCCAGTATCGGGGAACGGCGTATGTGGATCAAAACCGAGCAAAGCCTGCCCATGGTTACCGCCGATTTGCCGGGAATTGGCGGGCAAATTCGCGCGGTGCCCGAGGATTTCGTAGTCGAGGAAATCCCAGCTTACGAGCCCAGCGGTGTTGGCGATCATGTTTACCTGTGGATCGAGAAACGTGGGCTGGCTGCGGATTGGCTAGCGAATCGGTTAGCGCGCTTCCTGGGAATTGACCAGCGGGAGATTGGCATGGCCGGTCTCAAGGACCGGCACGCGATAACGCGGCAGTGGATTTCACTTCCGGCTTCCGCCGCCAGCCGGCTCGCCGAGGTCAGCATTCCTGGTTTGACTATCCTGCGAATCAGCCGACACACTAACAAATTGCGAGCAGGTCATTTACGGGGCAATCGCTTCCGCATTCGTATCCGCCAGGTGCACCCGGAAACCAGCACGCGTCTGCTAGCGCTACTTGCACGTTTGCGGGAAACTGGCCTGCCTAATTATTACGGGGAGCAGCGCTTCGGTCGCCACGGCGATACTCTGCGTATCGGTTTGGGCTTGCTTCAGGGCCAGAGCGATCCTCGGCTGGAACAACGCCGTTTCCTGCGTAAGCTCTCCCTGTCGGCCGTGCAGTCGTGGCTTTACAACCGTTACCTAGCGGAACGCATGCAGCGCGGCTGGTTGCATCGCGTGATCGCCGGGGATGTCCTGCATCAGCGTCCCCAGGGCGGCTTATTCGTGGCCGAGAATGTGCCTGGCGAGCAGGAGCGCTTCGATCGCCGGGAAATCGTGCACACCGGCCCTATCTACGGCCGGCGCATGTTCCCTGCCCAACAGCAAGCCGGCCAATTGGACGCCGAAATCCTGCGCCAGGCCGGCTTGAATTTGGAAATGTTTCAGTCCTTCGGTAAACTGCTGCTCGGCACGCGGCGGGATAATCTCGTCTATTTGGACGATCTGCAAGCGGTGGTAGAGGGCAACGATGTGGTGCTGACATTCAGTTTACCTGCAGGCAGTTATGCTACGGTGCTGTTGCGGGAGATTATGAAGAACAATCCAAGTTGAGCCAAACTACGTGCCAT
>BEIM01000330.1 GCA_002898995.1 bacterium HR36 | reverse complement strand
TGGCGATGCTGCTTTCCGCTGCAAGCATTTTGCCTGCTCAGGAAAAAGGTGCCGCGCACGGCTTCGTTACCGAGTCTTGGACGTCCCCCACGGGCGAAAAAGTCGCGTTCGACCTGTTCATTCCGTATAGCTACACGGGGACGGAGCCATATCCACTAATTCTTTTCCTCCACGGTGCGGGTGAACGCGAAGGCGGAAAGAACAAACCCGTGGATGTCGGGATCGGTCCAGCAATTCGCAAATATGGCGAGAAGGAGTTTCCGTTCTTTGTGCTTTTCCCACGCTGTCGCGCCAACCGCAATTGGATGGCCGAAGGTGATGATGCGCAACGCGCCTTGGCCATTCTCGACTATGTGCAAAAGAAATACAACATAGACCCGAAGCGCATCTACCTGACGGGATTGTCGCTCGGCGGTTTTGGCACGTGGAGCCTGGCGGCGCGGTACCCCGAGAAATGGGCGGCCATCGTCCCAATTTGTGGCGGCGGGGATCCGAAATGGGCCGAAAAGATCAAACACATCCCCGTGTGGTGTTTTCACGGCGACCAGGATAAGGCCGTTCGTGTGGAGCTTTCGCGCAAAATGATCGAAGCCCTTAAAACCGCCGGCGCTTCCCCACGCTACACCGAGTATCCCGGCGTAGGTCATAATTGTTGGGACCTGGCCTATAACACGAAAGAACTCTATGCCTGGCTGCTATCGCAAAAGCGGCCATAACTGTGCCTTAATCTCACCCAAACTCAGATCGCACAAAGGAGACTTGCTATGCCGCGATTACCTCGGCGAACTTTCCTGAAAGCAGTAGGAGCGGGAGTGGTGGCACTTTCGGCTCGGACCTACAGTCGCGTCTATGGTGCTAATGAGCGGATCGGGGTGGCCTTCATCGGCACTGGCGGACGTTGTCAAGCACACATCGAAATTATCAACGAATTCAAAAAGCAGAACAAAGGCGTTGAGCCGGTTGCGGTGTGCGATGTCTGGGATGGATACGAAGGAACCTACGAAACTGTGCGCGACGGCAAGGTGATGCGCCGCAATTACAGCCAGGGACTTTACCCCTCGGCTAAAAAATGCGGCTTGCGCCCCGACGACAGCAAACACGTCACCAAGGACTATCGCCGTGTCCTGGAATTGCCCGAGGTGGTTGTGGTCTGTATCGCGACGCCCGATCACTGGCATGCCAAAATGAGCATAGACGCCGCGGCGGCAGGCAAGCACGTATATTGCGAAAAGCCGATGACGCGCACCATTGACGAAGCTCACGCGGTTGTGGATGCGATGCGCAAATACAATCGCGTGATGACCGTGGGCGTGCAATCCATGGCCGACCCGACCTGGCGGATTGCTTATGAATACATCCGCAATGGCAAGATCGGCCACGTTGCCCAGGGACAAACCAGCTATTATCGCAATTCCATCGAGGGGCAGTGGCGCTACTATCCGCTGTTGCGGGAGATGACTCCGAAAACGATAGACTGGGACATGTTTCTGGGGCATCAGTTCAGCGTGTTCGACGGCCAGCCGATCGGGCCGAAGCTCCCCTTCGACCGTGCTTTGTTTGCCCAGTGGCGGTGTTACTGGCCATTCGGTGGCGGTATGTTTACAGACTTGTTCGTGCATCAGGTGACGCACCTGATAGCAGCCATGGGAGTCCGCTACCCTGCCCGTGTCGTGGGGGCTGGCGGGATCTATCTCGAATACGACGGCCGGGATGTGCCAGATGTCGCGACTGTGGTCGCCGATTACGAAGAAGGATGTCAGGTGATTGTCACCGCCACCATGATCAACCGCTATCCGATCGAAGAAACGATTCGCGGTCGGCTTGGCACGATCAAGTTTGTCAAAGGGGGCTTCGAGATTATCCCCGACGAACCTGCTGGGGGGGCTGGTACGCCGGCACGACTGGAAGAACGCATCCGCGGGGAATTCGTGGATTGCAAGTCGCCACAAGGCCGCAACGCCGACACCGCAGCATTGTGGGAGGATTTCTTGCGCTGCGTTCGTGAGGGACGGCGCGATACGCTTTCGCCGCCCGAACTGGGTGCAGCAGCCTTTACCACGGTCAATATGGGCGTGCTCAGTTACCGCACGGGCAAGGTGTATCGCTGGGACAGTGCTCAGCGAAAACCCGTACCCGACGATGGTAGCTGGTCAGCAATGTGGGAAAAGCGCAGCCACCAACACGGCAAACCGAACAACATCATCGGCTGGCAGGCGGGGGACACCGGCTGCGTCGTGAAAACGCCCGATTACAACTTGCGCCTGGCCGGACCCTGGATCAATGGCCGCGACCCAGCCAACCGCTAAGAGCCTCGCCTCGTGCGAGACTATCTGTTCAAAGTAGTGTGCTAAAGCGCACTTACGACCGGACTTCGGAATGGTTTCGGGGCGAGGTACAACTTCGCCCCGACCATTCTGTGATTTTGCATAAGTTCTGGAGCATGAAGGCGGTTGTTTCCTCTGTTGGCTACAAAGCCACCTAGTGCAGTTCCCCCCAAGAAATAGGTCCGTGCAAAACAGACGTTTAAACTATTAGTAAAATTGATATTCCGCTTGTTGACACATTGTACCAGTTAGTTTAGTATAAAATCGCGATTGAGACTCACAATCAACAAGGAGCCAGACATGCCAGCACAAACCTGGACATACTTGCGGGTCAAGCAAGTGCACAGTATTAGTGGTTCACTGGTTGGCCGCGTCAATCAGTGGCTGTCACTAACTCCAAGCAAAGCCTTTTCTCTTGTTGAGTTGCTAGTAGTGGTTGCGATTATCTCTTTGTTGATGGCTTTGCTCCTGCCGGCTATCCAGCGTGTGCGTGAAGCCGCCAACCGTGTCCGATGCGCTAACAACCTTCGCCAGCTAGGGGTCGGTCTTCACAACTTTCATGACCAATTCGGAAGATTTCCTACTGCGAATTCGTATCATCCGGCAGATGACCCCAAAAAGCCTACGTTCACTAGTGCATTTACTCGATTACTGCCTTATGTCGAACAGGATGCCCTGGAGAGAGGTTACGACTACACTCAACGGCCTGATGCGGATCCACCAAACAAAACGATTGGCGAACAGCCTATTGGAGTATTCCGTTGTCCCAGCATGATTCCACCTCCCACTCCTCAAGCCTTTCCAGGTTGGTCTAGTTATGCAGTGTCAATCGGAACCAAACGAGGATTTGGAACGGGTTATTTTAGCGATCCCGATGATGGGGTATTCGTGCGTCACATTCCTGGTTGGGGGCAATCCCAAGGCACCAACATCGCCGACATTCTCGATGGCACTTCGCAGACCATCTTCGCCGGTGAGATGGGGTTTCAACTAAAAGACTATTACTTTACAACCGGTCCGTACGCAGGTCTGCTGCGAGGTGGTAACACTCAATGGGTCTGGGGCTATGCCAGCTATAGTTTCGGCAGCAGTGAGATGATGTTCAATACTGTTCAACCGAATCCGAGTGATCCGAGCGACAAGATTAAACGTCTCCAATCGTTTCGTAGTGACCACGTGGGTGGTGCACAATTCTTGTTTGGCGACAGCACAGTGCGATTTTTGCGACCCAGCATGTCCTTATCGCTGTACCAGGCTTTAACCACACGTGCGGGTGGCGAAGTCATCGGCAATCTGCCGTAAAACTAATCTTTCTTCCAGGAGATTTACCATGGAGAAATTTTGTCGCCTTATGGCCATTAGCCTTCTAGCCATTTTCTGGGCGGGTGCTCCACTCGGCTGTCAATCACGTTCCAGTGATAAGCCATTGAAAAAGATTTCTCTCGAGGAGTATGAGAAATTACCCCCGGAGGAACGCGACGACCCTTATGTATTGCAACATCTGCAGAATGCTCCGAACACCCGACGGCATTGATTACTGAGTGCAAAACCTGCCTGGCATAACCCATCAAGCCAGTGTCAGCGCATCCGAGTATCAGGGAACCACCACATCCCAACCAGAAAAGGAGGAATGCTGATGCGCAGATCAATGACAGTCATTGGGCTGCTACTGACCAGCAGCGTGGCCCTAGCCCATTTTCTCTTTTTGGTTCCGGAATCCCCGGAAAAGCTACAAGCAATCTTCAGCGATTCTTTGGTACCTGACAAGGCTGTTTCCGCTGACAAACTGAAATCGGCAAAATTCGTCGCCCACCTAGTTGACGGAAAAAGTGTCGAATTGACAGCAACGCCGCGAGAGCCTGGAACTTTGGGCTTGGCGTTGCCTCCTAACACATTGTGGGTTCGCGGCGAACTCGTTTATGGCGTTTCCATGCGTAGAGGTGAACCTGCCTTGGTGAAATACTATGCTCTGTGGATGCGGGACCTTGCCAAGTCAGTTGATTGGCCGGAAACTTGGCCCTTACGCATCGAAGTCCAG
>BEIM01000329.1 GCA_002898995.1 bacterium HR36 | reverse complement strand
TTGGAAGAACTTTCGGAAGCCTACGCCACCCTCATCCTGAGGGCTTTGGGCGTAGAGGCTAATGAGGAGAAAGGAGGCGAGGATGGTTAAGCTTAAGCTAATGCCTGGTAAGTCGTTTCGGGGGTCGGGGATGTGACTCGTTGATGGCCGCGAATCTGCTGCAATGCTGTCATCAAGTTTTCGCGGTTGACGCCATATTCTCGCAGCAATCGGCACGAAAACCCTGTGTCCTCCAGCAACGCCAGCAGCAAATGTTCTACCGAAATGTACTCGTCGCGCAGTTTCTTTGCTTCATCTTCCGCCTGCACTAACAGGCGATTGAGCCGGCCGGTGATGTAAAGCTGCTCCGCACCTCCACTGACGCCACTAACGCGAGGCAACTTCCGCAGTTCCTGCTCGAGCCGTTCTTTCAGCCGATCGGGACGGGTTACCCCGGCTTTTTGCAGAATCGGAATGGCAAGCCCATCTTCCTGCTCCAGCAGTGCTAGGAATAAATGCTCCACATCCAACTGCTGGTGCGATTCGCGAATCGCTCGCCGATGAGCCGCCTGTAATGCCTCCTGTGCCTTTTCCGTTAGGCGATTGACGTCCATCTTCTGTTCTCCTGATATCCTACGTTATTTGTAAGTTTCTCAGGCACTACCTAGTGCCAACATCCCGTGTATCTTCTTCAAACTTACCATGTTCGCACTTCCATGCTCCGGTGAAGCTGTCCATGGTTTCTGGAACCAGCTTCGCGTTGCATTGGGCTTCATCAGAAGCCTCGCACGCAACCGATGTGCCTTTACGGTCGGCAACCGATTGCATGGCATTTTACGGTCCATTTTCGTGGTTGTCAAATCGGCAGTTTTCCGATTACTGCCAAAATGACTGATCCCGCTGCCGCGCTGGTCAGCCTGTTACCGCGCGTTTAGCTTGATTTGAATCAGTCCAGCGGTGTAATCCACAAGATTACCGCGCCGTTGTGCAATATCCACCAGGGGTCGGTAATCGCCCAGCTTCTGGCAGAGCTCGTAAATAGTCGGGCAACTGCCCAATTGCTGGGGGTCGCATTGTCCGAGATATCGGGAATAGGCTTCCACCGCTTCTCGATGTCTGCCCAATCGCTCCAGTAAACCGACATACACGGCCGCAGGATAGTAGCCGACCTGTTCTACATCTGCTCGTTCTGCCTTTTGCCGAAAATGTTCCAGCCCTGCTTCCACATTTTCGCCTAAAAGCGTGCGGAAATAAACGTGGTAATCGTAGTAGGTCTGCTCAAACGGCGGATCGCCGGGATACTGAAAACGGGGATTGATATGCTGGCCATACTCGCACAGCTCCACGGCCAAGTGCAACTCCTCGCACCGTGGCAGGTAATAGGCGAATTGCACGACCGATGACAGGTGCGATGTGTCTATGTGATAAAAATCGTCGGCGAACAGTATGTGCTCCCGGCCGCGAATCAACTCCCGCACGGAAACGGTAGCGGGCGGTGCCACTCCCTCACGCTGGGCAATATCGGCCAGCAACCGATCCCGCAGCTCGCTATACAAAGCCCGCACCAATTGCTTCAGGCAATCCACACGGTCTTCCTGTGTGCCTGGGAACCCTTGCGTAAAGGTCGTAATGGCATTGCAAATACCGTAATACTTCAACACCCACCCAAACCCCCGCCGCGGATGTGCCCCTTCATACAAGGCGATCTGCACGAGCTGCTGGCATTGCTCCGGCTCTTGCGGCTCAATTTTTTCCAGAGCCTGAGCGATCTCGCCAGGCTCCTGAATCATGCGAAAGAACGACCAGGCCGACACCACATCTCCCGTAGTCAACGCCAGCCGGCCCGCCTGTCGTGCCGCCTCCCGGATTTCTTCCTCATAAGGCCCCGCTAAGTCTTCTGGCACATCGCTATCAAACCGTCCTTGCACTGCCGGCAGACCCAGTTCCAATCGCTTCGCTAACACTAGCGCATAAAAGTAGCCTGTATAATCTCGCCGCTGTATTAGTTCCTCGATCAGCCGCTCTATTGCTGCCTTCGGCCCTGCTTCTTGCACCAGACGTTCGAGTTCCTCATAGATATTTACCATTTTCTGCTCGCCTTGTAAGTTTACCTCCGGCGACCCTAATCTTTTTTTCGCAATACTAAGCCACGCTCGCACCACAAGTATTATAAGGTCAAAGACACGCCGCCTTTGTTTTATCGCTCCGGGCTCAGCTGCCAATGACTATCGAACAATCCTGCACGAACCACCTCGCAGGCCAATGGGGCGTTGCCTTGCTGAAGCCGCAAAATGGCGTAATCACCCAGCCGCGGGAAAAGCAGCGCATTAGTGCCTTCAAATTCCGCCGCGTGAAAGGTGTGCCCGCTATTGATCACTATCAACCGATTTGCCGCAAACGGACTAGGATAGCATAACACGGGTACATGGTCTGCGGCCGGGTAGCGCTGCGACGCTATTTCTAGGTATTCTTTATCCCACTTGAAGGGCAAACGGTCTAATATGCTTGCCAGCACGCGATTCGAGCCGGGGTCGCCGTAAAGAACGACGTTAGCGCTTGCCAGAAGGTCGCTCTGTGCCTCCACATCCTTGATCACCGCAATCTCCCCTCGCATATACTTGTCCCAGTCGCGCCGGAAACGCTCTAAGTCTGCCTGGGCATACTGATCCACCCGCGGATTCCATGCTTTTCCGGTGCCTACTATGCAGACAAATGACGCGCAAAATGCCTCATCTATAGGTCCTGCCACGTGCTCCCGCTTCCTCGAGGTTCGCTGTAATTCCTGCGTCAGCCGCGCAAAATACTCCCAGCGCCACCCGTCCTTTGTCCTGCGCAAGCATACCGCGAGACGCGAACGCGGCAGCCAATCTCCTACATCCACCACGTGATCGGCAAACGCTTCCAGCTCTTGCCCGTCTATCACACATTTAATCGGTTCCCCTTGCTTAAGTTCCTCGGCAAGGTTAAGCACCAGAATAGCGGCATTCTCCGTCTTCACTTCGTACTGCTTTCCCGTCCATCGCGCTTCGACACGGCACGCTTTATATAACTCATCAGGAAGCACGTTAATCCAATGACAACGATTATAGCGGGGATGGTAGGTTACGAAGCGTATCCTTTCGGGATATTTTGCCCGGCCCTTAGCCGCATGCTGGGCCTGCAGGTCCAGGATTTGCTTGAGCGACTCCGGGTGATAGCGATGGTCCGTCTTGGGGCCGACGATGAGTGTCATCGGGATTCCTAGAGGTTTCAAGCGCGCTTCTATATTCCGCGCCGCCTGTAATTGCGGATCCAATTCTCCACCGTAAGCCACTATCGGCACATTATAGGCGTTCTCGGCGTATTCTACCGCGTCGTAGATTTTGAGACACGCCTCTTGATAGATAGGTAGAGGATTAGGCAGGCTCTTGACATAGCCGTGTGTCGCACTAAATCCCGCGCCGGGACTCACTGAGCACCAGAGATGGGGATAGTGAAGCCCCAAATGCCAGGCTCCCGCTCCCCCCATCGAAAAACCTCGCAACACCACGCGGTCGGGATCAAAAGCTTGCGGAAACCGCCTTGCCCAATCGGCAATCGCCTCCAGCACATCCGTTTCCCCCGCCCATCTATAGGCATTGTTGCCGCGTCCATATACGTGCAGCTCTATAGAGTCTTTATCCTTGTCCACCTGGGAACGTTGATGCTGGTAAAGAAATTTTACTTCCGTCAAAGTGGTATCTCGACCATGCAGAATTACGTCTAAACGCCGTTTTTTCTCGGGATTCTGAGGGAAGTTTGGCGGTAGCACGACAACATAAGGTTGCCAGCTTGAGTCCACACTTGACCGGTATCCCAGGCACACAGGCCCGGATTCTGGCAGCCACGATAATTGCCCCGTGGTAAGTATATTGTCCGCCCGTTGCATTCCGCGCTCCAGCACTTCCAGGGTCCATTGGGGATATTCTGGACGGTACCATTCCTGATGTTTGACGATCCAACTGGCCGCTTTGTGGTATATGGCAATGTCCGCAAGCACCATGTGTGCATAAGGGTGGGCTAAGCCATGAGTCTTCGCCAGCCGCTTCATCACCTGCGCCAGTTTCGTTTCTAAACTCGCGAGGCTGTGCTGGATCTTAGTTAAGGTTTTCGCATCCGGCGCCTGCGGCTTCGGAGGCGCGAAGTTCTGGCCCAGCACCAGCGAGCTTAGCAAGAGGATAACTAAGAGTGATCCGCGTCGCCCTGTTTGCATTCTTGATCCTCCACTTAGTTTTGCTTGCTTATGTTTTCATCTTCCGCCAGCCCTAAAAGTTCCAGGAGCCAGTCGCGAAAACGAATCATGGGAAAAGGTTCTTCCGGAGTTGGCCCGGTGCCTATCAGAACAGGTCGGTCTAGGACATTTTCCG
>BEIM01000328.1 GCA_002898995.1 bacterium HR36 | reverse complement strand
AAGCGCTCTGACCGTACGCGCCCCTCCTATGCCGGTTACGAAATTCAGCTGCTGGATGACGCCGGCCGGCCTCCCAATAAACATGGTACCGGTTCGCTTTACCGTTATGTGGCACCACGCACGAATCCCGCCAAATCCGCTCCCGAGTGGAATGTGCTGGAAATCACTTGCCGTGGACCCAGGATTCAGGTGGTGCTCAACGGCCAGCTTCTTCTGGACGCCGACCAGCGCGAAATTCCTGACCTGCCCGATAAGCCCAAAGGTGTGCCGGCTCCAAAGGACAAACCGCTCGAAGGCTACATCTCATTGCAAAGCCACACGGGAAGCGTGGAGTTTCGCCGCATTCAGATTTGCGAGCTACCAGCCGACAAGTCCACCGCCCCATAAAATGTCGTGACCCGCTGAGCCGCGTGTCGTCCATGAGCTGCGCTCACGGCGCGTACCAGGCGGCCGTGGTCACACAGTCAGCTTTTTGGTGGACGAAGCAAATAGGAATTATCGCTATGTCCGATCAACCAGCTTACGAAAGCCCAGTGCCAACTCCCGATACTTCTGCAGCAATGCCGCAAGCTGCGGAAGGGAGCCTGGGCACATCCAGTGAGCCAACTTCGACTTCCTCGGCGGCGCCGACACAGTCTAACGGAGGTGCACCCGAGCCGGAGGAGACACACGCTGCTACGCTTCCCGCCGTTCAGGACGCTGGCACTAGCCCTACTTCCGCTGCGGAAAAACAAGGCGATGCTGCTAGCACCGCCCCGCCTTCCGCCGCCAGCGTTTCGGCCGAAACTTCATCAGCCAGCGCCTCAATCGGTGAAAAGCCACGACCGCCTGCGCGGAGCCTAGCTAGCGCTGCCGCAACTGCTGAGGAACGCGAGGCCCTCAAACGCGCTGAATTGGAAGCCCTCGACCAGGAGATTGAGTCCGAATTGAAAGCGGCCTTTGCCGAAGCGGAAAAAGCCCAAACCACTGCCCTAGCACAAAGCGACGAGGCCAAGTTCAAGCGTCCACGCACCGAGCCGGCCACCCGTAAGGGTGTAATCCTGGCCATCACCAGCACTGATGTTTTTGTGGACATCGGCGGACGCACTCAGGGCGTGTTGCCGCTGGAACAGTTCCCTGATTCCGCGCCACGCGTCGGCCAGGAAGTAGAGGTGGCGATCAAAGGCTACGACGAAGAGAACGGGCTGGTTTTGCTTGAACGCCCGGGCATCGCCCTGATAAAAGCCAACTGGGCTTCTCTTCAGGTCGGCGCCATCGTCGAAGCTCGCGTCACCGCTGCAATCAAGGGGGGCTTGGAAGTAGAGGTTAACGGGATTCGCGGTTTCATTCCAGCCAGCCAGGTGGATTTCCAGCGTGTCGAAGACCTTGCCCCGTACGTCGGACAACGTTTTGCCTGCCAGGTCATCGAAGCCAATCCCGAGGAAAACACGCTGGTACTATCGCGGCGCGCCGTCGTGGAAAAAGAACGTCTGCAGGTCCAGGAACAACTTTGGCAAGAGCTCGCCGAAGGGCAGGTCCGCACCGGCATTGTCCGCAGTGTCCAGGATTATGGTGCGTTTGTAGATCTGGGACACGGCGTGGAGGGGTTGCTCCATGTTTCCGAAATGAGTTGGGGCCGACGGGTGCAGGCGAGCGAGCTACTGCGACCTGGTCAGGAAGTGCGGGTGGCTATTATTCGGTTAGACCGACAGAATAAACGCATCGGTCTCAGCCTGAAGCAGGTGCAAGGCGACCCTTGGAATACAGTGGAAGACCGTTATCCTGTGGGCACGATTGTTACAGGCAAGGTAACACGCCTGGCGGAGTTTGGGGCTTTTGTCGAGTTAGAACCCGGCCTGGAAGGGCTGGTACACATTTCCGAACTATCTCCGCAACGTGTCCGCCGGGTAGAAGACGCTGTTCAGATCGGCCAAGAAGTTCGTGCACAGGTCATCAAAGTGGATCGGGCTGCTCGCAAACTTTCGCTGTCGATCAAAGCCGTGCAAGCCGCCGAGGAAGAAGAGTTCACGCCGGTTCCTGCCCGGCGTACTGCGTCCACTCAGCGCCGCCGGCCTCTTAAAGGCGGCCTCGACTAATCGCTCTGAAAAGACGCCCTGTTGCCTAAGGTTTCGCTCCAGGCACGCGAATCTGCTGGATTTGCCTTTGCGGGTCGTGAAAGCATACATAGATTTCGCCCGGCCGATCTAAACAGAGCGCCTCTATTAGCAGGCGATGACGGCCAGGGCTGAGTTCGACCGGGACGCTAACTTCGTCCTGTTGAACGCGCGGAGTCGGTTTTTCCTTAGTCAGCAACAATCGGCCATCAAGCCAGATTCGGTAAGCCACCGTGCTGCTGACCCGCAGCTCCGTCTTCATCGCCGCCTTGTTCTCGATCTCCGCATAAATATAGCTGACATCGCGCCCCGCCAAATCGTACTTCGCCAACGGGATCAAAATCCGCCCTGCAGGTCCGACGGGCGGTGTCTGCCAAACCAGCCCTTTTTCCTCGACAGGTGCCATCTTATTCGCAAGCCAGCGGTCCAATCGTGCAGCATCGGGACGGATTGGCCCTGCCACATAAACTTCCGTAACAAATGGATTAGCCACTAAATAAGCGATCAGATCTCGAAATCCCTGCTCGCTTATGTTCTGATCTAGATTTTCGGGCATGAGGGATCGCGTTTCCACTTTCATTTGCTCAATTTGGGTTTTGGGCACGGTTTCCAGCACGTTATTCTCTCGACGAATAGTGATGGATTCAGCATCTTCTTGCGCTAATAATCCTGTTAAGACTTTGCCATCCTTAGTCAGGATTAGACGGGTGAAGTAAGGTTGCCCCACCACGCGATTGGGATCGAGAATGTTGATTAGCAAATATTCTACACTGCGTTCGGCCCCATCTAAATCTGGACCGACTTCATGTCCCTGGTTTCGGAAACGATGGCACTGGGCGCAATGCTTTTCATAAACCGCGCGTCCCCGATCGGGATCGCCGCGACCCTGATACATAGCTAGCCGAAATTGTTCGATTTTCTTTTCGACCTCAGCAGGGGTCTCTCGCACCTGCCCCCATACTTTCTCCAGCAACCGATTAAGCTCTGCATCCTGAAACGCGCGGACAGCCAGCACCGTATTGCTGTGTAACTCGGAGACAGGAATCTGCTTCCGCGCGACAGCCTCTAATAAAGCCCGCGCCCAAGCGCGCCTTCTTTGCAAGGTCTTGATGACTTCCGCACGCACCGCCGGGCTAAGTTGTTTCCAGGAATCTATAAGCATGCTGGCAATCGCCGGGTCATCATAGTTGGCGAGGTTGCGCAACAACACCAGGCGCACTGCGTCGCTGCACTGGCTCTGCCACCGCTGTCGCAGCAAGGGCAGAGCCTCTGTCGGATTAATTACCGCTAGGGATTGCAAGGCGTGCAGCAACTCCGCATCTTTGGAATTAGTGTTGCGCAATACATTAAGAGCGGTGTGAATGCTGCGCGGATCACGGAAGACGATGCCTAGTTCGTTGATTAAGCCTGGCAATTCACTATCTGTCAGGTCGTTTAGCTCGGCCACAATTTTGTGCCAGTTTTCTGGTGGTTGCACGGAACGACCTTTTAGGCCTTCTAATATACCCCGTAACGCGGCCTTCTGTGCCGTGATTTCGCGGCATTGATGCACGATGTTGAGGCAGCGTGCTAGCTGGACGTTAGGGTTTTCCGCTAATAGCCGCCGCATGGTCCGAGGCAAAATATCGCGGACTAATATGGGGCTTTCACCCGCGTGTTCTGCCAACCAACCTAGTATCCGGTCTAAACGTTTTTCCTGAGCATCGGCGTTTATGGAAAGCGCATGACTTAATTGTGCTTCCCACGCTAACCACAGCATAAAGGGGATGACCGTGTCGTGAGTATCGTTAGCCCGCAGCGCCAGCGTTTGCCACACTTCCAGACTCTGCCCATGTCGGATACGACGCAGAGCGCACGCAATTTCCAGGCGCACGGACGCCACTGGCTCGCCCTGGCTAAGTTGCTGCAAAATTCGGATATCCTCATCGCTCCACTCTGTTTGTTCGCTCAGGAAACGCACCGTCCAGGCTCGTACTGCGGCATAGGGATGACCGAGCAACCGATGCTTAGTATTAGTGTCTAAGGCTGCCAGCGCCTGCAAACCCCACAATGCTCGCAGACTGCGTATATCACCTTGCGGAGAGAGTGCGAGGCCACGCAAGTATTCCACAGTTTCAGCATCGGTAAGCGACCGACGTTCGGCCAGTAATCGCAACGCGGTGCGATAACGATCAGGGTTATCGTCATACACCAGAAGGTCGGCCAACTGTCGAACATTGAGCGCGCCTAGGTTCGTAGCGCGTTGCGGACGAAGGCCCTTCGGCGCCAGACGATAAATCCGGCC
>BEIM01000327.1 GCA_002898995.1 bacterium HR36 | reverse complement strand
CTCGACGATCTCCTCCACCACAGCGTTCCACTTCTCCCGCTCGCTGCGGAAAATCACATCGGGGTAATTGATGCGGCGGAGCGGTTTGTTGGTCGGAATGGCCACGACGTCGAGCTTGTAAATCTTCCAGAACTCATCCGCTTCGGTCATGGCCGTGCCCGTCATCCCCGCAATCTTCTTGTAGAGGCGGAAGAAGTTTTGCAGGGTGATGGTGGCCAGCGTTTGTGTTTCCTGCTTGATGGGCACGCCTTCTTTCGCTTCGACAGCTTGATGCAGGCCATCACTCCATTGCCGGCCAATCATGAGCCGACCCGTAAACTCATCCACAATAATCACGCTCATTTCCCCGGTTTCCGGGTGCGGCATGACAACATAATGTTTGTCGCGTTTGTACAGGTAATGGGCCTTGAGGGCGTTATCAATCAGGTGCGGCCATTCCATGTTGCCAGCGGTGTAGAAACTTTCCACACCGACCAGCCGCTCCGCCTCGCGAATCCCTTCCTCTGTCAGTGGGCAGGCGTGTTCCTTTTCTTTGATCTCAAAATGGACTCCGGGTTTGAGCTGGCGAGCCACTCGATCGGCAATGCGGAAACGTTCGATGTCACCAAAGGCGGGGCCGCTGATGATCAACGGCGTGCGGGCTTCGTCAATGAGGATGTTATCCACTTCGTCAATGATGGCGTAGTTTAGGCCTCGCTGGCACTGTTGCATGTACGGCGGGTAACGGGGATCGCCCCAGCGAGCCGGTTTCATGTTATCGCGGAGGTAATCGAAACCGAACTCGCTATTGGTGCCGTAAGTAATGTCGCATTCGTAGGCCCGGCGACGTTGCGGAGCATCCATGTCCGATTGAATGTAACCGGCGGTGATACCCACGCCCTGATAGATGGGCGTCATCCATTCGCAATCCCGGCGGGCCAGGTAATCGTTGACCGTAACGATATGGACCCCCTGGCCGGTCAGCGCGTTGAGCACCGCAGGCAATGTGGCAACCAGCGTCTTGCCTTCGCCCGTGGCCATTTCCGCGATCTTGCCCTGGTGCAACACAATGCCGCCGAGGATTTGCACATCGAAGTGTCGCATATCCTTGTATCGCCGCGCGGACTCACGAACCGCCGCGAACACTTCGATTAGCAAGTCGTCCAATGGCTCGCCGTTGGCTACGCGCTGTTTCCATTTGGCACCCAGGCTGCGCAATTCTTCGTCGCTCAACTCCCGCACCTGCGGTTCTCGATCGTTGATCCGCGCCAGCAACGAACCGGGCACTACTTCGTAAGGCTTTTCAGGATTTCCCGTCTTGCGGTAACCCAAAGCGCGCAGGGCGCGATCGTTGCTCGAACCGAGCAGGCGGGTCAAACCCCTGACCACCCACTCGGAAAAAGCACTGATCGAGTCACCCATCTTTTCCCAGATGCTAATGTCCTGCGGCAGGACTTCCTCAGTGGGCGGCGTTTTTGTTGCGCTCATGGTCATCGTCCAAATAATTTTGAGACCCTGGAAGGCCCCCTGGCAAACTGTGCGGCCAATCTACGCTCCTTCTATCCACTGGTCAATACGTCCCTTGGCTACCCGGCACCAGCCCGTCTTTGGGCTGGCCATGTGCTTATGGGGAATCTGCCGCTTTGTGCAACGGCTTGTTTTACGATATCCCATCCGCGCGTGCTAAAAATTATACGCACCGTTGAAAGAGGCGGCTGTTTGCCAAGTGCGTGCTGACTCTTGCATGCAACCCTCTCCAAAAGCAGCTGGGATGCGCCTTTGTTACGTGAGGTGGTCGGCTTCTCCCTCTTCCTTCTGCGGCTGATTAGGAAGGTGTGGTAGTACAGGAAGCGTATCACGGGAGCCGACGTGCTAGGTTCCGCTCGGCCTGTGTCGGTCAATGTTTCTTGCATCGCTATGCAGACATCGCAAGGAACACCACAAGGTTTTCCGCCGCAGCAGTGCCACAGAGGTTTCGGGTATCCATAAAGCCGCGGCTGATATACAAAAAGCTAACGGCGCCTTCTGTATGTTATTTGTGCAAGTGTGCTCGATTAATGGGCGGGACTAGCATGCACGATTTTCGAGTTATTTATACTTGCTTCACACATGGCTACGAGGAAAGAACAGCTACAGTGAGACTCTTGACATAAGCCACTAGTAAGCCAAATGTTGTGGCTAATTCCTTCTCAAATGCTGGTCAATAGCCGTTATTGGCATGCTTAATGCTTGTAGCAATTTTGGCCAAGCGGTGTTGCGCAGAGAGCAAGCAGCTTGGTGGAAGATCCAAGCACGGTCTGAGTGGTTAAGCCCGAAATTAGCTGCATCGGGCTGACAGGCCGGAACTGGAAAAACCCCGCGATTACAAGCCGCAGCAAAAGAGCCGCAGCAAGCGGGATGCTCTCTTTGCGCGCGCCGTGAGCCGAGCCTGGGGACATTGACAGTGGCCACAAAACCCTCGCTAGTCGTCGTCGGCAACGGCATGGCAGGGGCGCGCTTTGTCCAGGCTTTGACCGAGAAAGCACCCGATCGCTTCACCATCACCGTCTTCGGCGACGAGCCATACGGCAACTATAACCGCATTTTGCTTTCCAGCGTGGTGGCTGGGGTCAAGCAGCCGGTGGAAATCTTCCTCAACCCGACGGAATGGTACGAAAAGCACGGCATTCGGCTGCATCTGGGCGTGCGCGTGGTCAAGATCGATCGGGATCGGCGAGTAGCGGTGGGCCAGCCGGCTCGTCATTCCGCGGAAGGGGCTGGACGCGGGCTGGTTCTGGAAGAGCCTTACGATTACCTCGTGTTGGCAACGGGTTCGCGACCTTTTGTGCCGCCGATTCCGGGCAAGGATTTGCCGGGTGTATTCGTGTTCCGGACGTTGGATGATTGCCTCGCCTTACTGGAAGCTGCTGAGGATGCCGAAACCGCTGTAGTGATCGGCGGGGGCTTGCTCGGTCTGGAGGCAGCGCGCGGTCTGCATGGGCGTGGCGTGCAAGTCAGTGTCGTGGAAATTGCTCCGCATTTGATGGTGCAGCAACTCGACCCACTCGGGGGCAAGATCCTGCAGCAGCAGCTAGAGAAGTTGGGACTGACCATCTTGGTGCAAACGCAGGTAACCCGCATTGTCGGCGATGACAAGGTGCAAGCGGTGGAGTTGCAAGACGGCAGACGGCTGGATGCTGACATGGTAGTGATCAGCTGCGGCATCCGGCCTAACATGGAGCTGGCCCGGGATGCGGGACTGGCGGTGAATCGCGGGATTCTCGTGGACGACCAGCTGCGCACCAGCGACGCGGCCATTTTTGCCATTGGTGAGTGTGCCGAACATCGCGGCGTAACTTACGGCTTAGTGGAACCCGTCTATGAACAGGCGGAAGTGCTGGCGGACATCCTCAGCGGCAAGAATCCGCAAGCCCGTTATCCAGGGAGCAAGTTGGCGACGACTTTGAAGGTCATTGACATTGACCTGACGGCCATGGGGGACGTCAAAGCCAGCGATGCGGAAGCGCAGGTTTTTGTGGAGGCAGATCCGCAGGCCGGGCGTTGCCGCAAACTCGTAGTCAAGGATGGCCGGGTGCACGGTGCCATTTTGCTGGGCGAAAAGGAATCCGCGCAGCAACTTCTCCTGTACTACCGTAGTGGCGAAAAGCTGCCTGGGCATCCACTGGAGGTCTGGTATCGTTTCAGCAAGAACGGGGAATCGGAAAAGGATGGCTCAGAATTAGGGTTATCGGCGGCGAGTTTGCCAGACGATCAGCAGATCTGCAATTGCCATCGCGTTAGTAAGCGGGAAATCGTTCGCTGTATCCGTGCTGGAGCTACCTCTATCGAAGCTATCGGGCAGTCCTGCAAAGCGGGGACAGGTTGCGGGAGTTGCCAAGGAATGCTCGGCCATCTGCTGGCGCATTACGCCCGTCATGCCGTTCAGCAATCCGGCGCCCTGGGCGATACCACGCAGAACAAGGTGGAACTCATCAAGCGCGAAAAGGACGGGCTCGACTCCCTGCCCGACATTCTCCGCTACGCCCAAACCGGGAACTGGGAGGAAATGACGGAAGCGGACAAGCAGCGGTTCAAATGGCACGGTTTGTTTTTCCGCATCCCCACGCCGGGCTATTTCATGTTGCGCATCCGCCACACGTGCGGCCAGAGCAACGCCCAGCAATTCCGCGTCATTGCCGAGCTTTCCGACAAATTCGGCAAGGGTTTCTGCGACCTGACCACCCGGCAGCAAATCCAGATGCGGTGGTTTACCATCCGCGACGTGCCGGAAATTTGGGCGCGGCTGGCAGAAGTCGGCCTGAATAGCAAGCAGACGGGCATGGACAACGTGCGGGGAGTATGTGGCTGCCCGCTAAGCGGTTTGGCACCGCATGAGTTGTTCGACGCGTCGCCGGTCGCCCGCGAGTTCACCTCGCTCATCCTCGACAACAAGGAATTCACCA
>BEIM01000326.1 GCA_002898995.1 bacterium HR36 | reverse complement strand
GCACTTAGCGGATTGGCGGCGGTCCCGACCATGCGTCCCCCTACGTTGGCGGCGAAGCTCTCCCCCGTGCCGCGAAGATAAACGGGATAAACCCGCGGCAAGTAGTTGCCCCAGAAGCTGAACTGCCCGACCACCAAAAATCCCGCCAGGAAAATGCCGACGGTCAGCCATTCGAGGTTGTAAGCAGGTAAGCGGTTGGCTGCAGGGAAGGCGTATAAGAGGGGGAGCACGATCAGGGCAGGCACGACAAAGAGCCGTAGCAACAACCGCCGACTGGCAATGCGGACGACCAACCAGGCCAAGGCGAATCGCCCACACAGACCGCCGATTTCCTGAGCAAACTGTACCCGGCTAACGGTTTGCTCCTGTTTTTGCAACAGCGGCCGCATTTGCTCGCGGATTTGCTGTTCCCGCTGGCGATCCTGCTGGCGAACAGCGTCGTCCAATTCTTTTCGCAGTTGCGCCAGCCGCGGCAATTCCGGCACGAGTCCTGGTACGATCTGCGGCGTCAATTGAATGGCGCCGAAGGCGGCGCCGTAACTACACGCAAACAGGATGGTAGTAACCAGCGTCGTGCGGCGAAACGTGGGGGAAAACAATTCCGCGACGCTGGGGCGCCTCAATTCGCCGAGCCGTCGTTTCCTTTCCCAAGCCGGTGATTCGGGCAAAAATGGTCGGATGAGGATGAGCGGCAACGCGGGAATCACCCCCGAGATAAGCGTGTAGCGCCAAGGCGCGTGCTCGCCGTGAATGGGCGGCAAATAGGGAGCCAGTTGCACGCACAGGTAATAAGCGAGGGTTACCAGCAGACCCCCGACCGAGGAGAAAGCCTGCGTGTAGCCAAGCACCGCCTCGCGCTGCCGGGGATGGGGAAAGAGCTCGGCGAGCCAGGCGACCGCCGCCACAAACTCCACGCACACCCCGATAAACGTTGTGCAACGCAATACCAGCAGCATCCCCGGCGAAGTGCTGAAACCGGCAGCCAGCGCCGAAAACGCATACAGCAAAATGCTCCAGACCAACACGCGCCGCCGACCCAGCAAATCCGTCAAATACCCTCCCAGAAGTCCGAAAACGCCTCCCGAAAGGGCGCTGCCCCACATGATATAGCCCGTCCAGCGCAAAATCGCGGCGTTGCCCGAGGCCGTGTAGGGGTCCACGTTCAGCAACTCGGCCAAGGCGGGGCGGGCGATGAGCGGCATCATGAGCAACTCATAGATGTCGAAAGCGAAGCCGATCGCGGCGATGCTGACGATTAGCCACTCCACCACACCGAACCGTCTGACGGCAGGTTCTGGGGCGATTGCTCCTGCAGGCGTGTTGTCGTGGGCCATAGTCATGCTTCCTCAGGGGGGAATCGTTGCTTGGCACGTCCTCCGCTGCGCCGGGCACACTCGCCGGCCAACATCTGTACTAACCGACGACTTGCTGCTGCGAGTCGTTCAGTTTATGGCCCGGCGTTTTGTTGGACAGACTCAGGGCACCGGGCGTTGCCGAACCTGTCGGAGCCAAAGTATCTGACAGCTATGCGCTGCCAGATCCGTCTGACCCGACACGCACTCCGAAGCTCGCATCCTGCCTTGGCGCTGCCCTAGCGCCTCGCACTGGTGGGAGCTAAGTCGGGTGCGTGCTGCGCAGCATGCGCTGCCATGGTGCCAGCTCGAGCACCAAAACCGGCGAGCCGAACACAGGTAGGCGGAAGTCGTGGCCCTGGGCTTTACCAATCAATTTCCAAACCCACAGAAAAGCCGTGGATCAGCATGCTGCCGGTTTCATCAGCGCGTCCGGGCTGGCGTCCGAAGACGCTGGTGCGATCCAGCAGCACGGTGGTGGCGAAGACCTGGCGATTGACGTTGAGCTGGTCGGGCGCCAAAGCCAGCCCGTCCAGAAAGAGCACGCTGTAGCCCCCGCGGATCGAGATATTATTCGTGATTCGCCAGGCTACTTTGGCGCCAGCTTCGAGGGAAACCCCAGTCGAGCCGTCGTCGCGGTTGATGAACATGCGCTCGGTTTCTGCCGGGAAGGAAGCGGGGTCGCGGAGGAAGTTGTTGATGCGACTGCGGATGATGTTGCCGTACACGCCCACCTTAGAATACAGCCCCATGCTCAAGCAATGGAACGGCGAAATGGCCATGCTAGCGCCGACATGGCCCCCGAGCAAGTGGTTATCCACATCGGCATGCGTGCGTTCCGCGGTTAGAAACAAATTTTCCGTGCCCGCGAGAGTAATTTCGTCGCTCAGCCAGATATACCGCGCACCGAAGAACCAGGAAAAGGTGCAGAATGGCCCAAAGGGTCGGAAATTGCGGAAGTTGGCCTCGAAGTTCCGTAATTCGGTTTCGTAGTTATAGCGGAGCGCGTCCACCGCCCCCCCGTTGATCGTCAAATAAGGGGAATCCATGCCGAATAGGGGCGGATTGCGGTTGACCAGGGAGGCCTCCTGAGCCCAGTTCCAGATGCCAAAGAAGCTAGCTTCCACCGACCACTCGGGTTTGATCGGCAGACCGATAAGCACGTGAAATCCCGGCTCGTAATCGAAGCGGTCGCTGTCGGTGGTCAGTTCGCGGAGCTGGCGAACGGGCAAGGTGGTCAAATCCACTTCGCGGCCCAAAAAAGTTTCACTGGGTCGTTCCCGCCGCAAATAAATGAAATCGCCCACTGCATACCAGCCGAAATCCGTGCCGCACCCACTTTCCGTGCAGTCCCGGAACCAGGAATGCCCGCACTTGCCATGGAAGCATCCGAGAATTCTCGGCCGGTACATGCCCGCAGACTCGCTAGCGTGCTGAGCAGTTGATGTCCACTGCTGCCCGTCATCCACCACGGGTTCCGTGTCTGCCGCAACAGTTCTATGGAAAGGCCAAATCCACCACTTGGCCTGTGAGGTCTGGCTGGCCCACAGCGCCAGCACCATCGCTCCTATGAGCCGTCCCACCTTACCGCGCATTTTCGCCTCCTTGCTCGCCCCTGTGCTCGGATTCCCGGTGACTCTGGGCCTGTTACGTTTGTGCCGGTGCTCGACGGTCACGAGGTGATATATCCCGCAACAGGATCGGCCAAATCGGTCCGTGTCCTACGTTGGCCTTGCCCACGCCTACCCCGTTTCTGACTCCCGCCACCCCATACCATTAAACCTAAGCATACGCTTTGCCTCCTCGGCAATCCTCTCCTATTTTGTGCAGCTAACGCGCGAGCTTGCTTCATTGCTGGAGCATCATGGCATCGGCCTCGTCCTCTTGGGCTTTGTGGGTAGACAGGCTGGGTGGCTATTTGGTGTGCCGCTCCGACCGCATCAGCATGGGCAGTTCCAGGCCCATCGCTGATTCAGACGAGTTAGCACCAGATATTCCGCTGCTGGCGCCGCTTCGACCGATCCATCTCTGGCTGCAGCGCGACCGCGAAGGCTACGTCTGGCAAGCCGTCGGGCGCTGCCGGTATCTCGGCCGGGAATGGTCAGCCGGCCGCTGGGCACCCAACACCGCACTGTCCCTGCTCACCGATACCGGCGAGGAAGCCGCCCGGCTGCACCTGTATTTACCCGACCCCGCGCTATTGACCGCCCGCCTCACCTGGTCCCCGCCCATCCGCGCTCCGCTCCATTTCCAGGCGGCTCTGCTCGTTAGTCAGGCGCTACACTTAGGCCCCGCTCCCACCGCTCATGTCCGCTCCGAACTCCTGCCGGAAACTTGGCTCTTTCCCACGTACGGAGGTTGGCTGCTGCGATCCGCCGCCCCGGTAGTTTTTGTCCAGCGACAAAGTCACGGCGAGCCAGAAGCCACAAGCGTTAGCCCGCCAGGCGAAGTGCAGCTCCCCACCTGCTGGCAGATCCGCATCGCCGAAATTTACCTGCGTTTGGAATCCTTCCCGGCTCCCTGAAGTCGCCAGCGCGACTGCCTTGCGGTGTCGCAGGCTGGACACCGCCCCTCGCTTCCGCCCAAGCCCGCTGCTTCACCGCCGCGCGGCGTTCCAGACCGTTCGGATAGCGCGCGCTTCTATTCCGCCTGGCTGGCCAGGCCCTGGCGGCACAGACCTCACTTTTTTTCCAGCAGGAGCAACTCTCTGCCCGTGCCTGGCCGCGTCAGAAAATCATCGGGGCGTGGTACGTTTGGAGGGCTGAGGCACAGTCGCCAGCGCTGCTCTTGCAGGGCATAAATTCCCTGCCAGACTTCGCCCTGCTCTTTCCCGTCCAGGTGCACCAGCTCAATAGCCTTCGGACGAAGCTCGGGATGCAGGATCATCCGCAAGCGTTGGCGACGCTGCCCCAGTTCGAGGATCAGCACCTCGCCTTCCACACGCACGCGCAGTGCTTCGAGAAAAGCCCGGGGCCGCAGCTGCCCATCCCGTTCTCCCGCTATCGCCCGCCATTCCCCTTGCATCCTGGCCAACTCGCGTTGCACCGCCCCGTCCCGCTCCTGGGCAATCAGCGCGTTTCCCAGCAGCCAGCCG
>BEIM01000325.1 GCA_002898995.1 bacterium HR36 | reverse complement strand
AATATTAAACCAGAAGAGCACCCAGTTCACGTAAAAAAGCCGACCCAAAAACAGGGCTACCGGCGGCGCCCCAAAAACGGTGCTGAACCAGCTTCGCCCTTCTACAGGCGCTAAGGGCTGGTGCAAGAAATGAGCCTCTCCAGTTTGCCAGCGCACCAGCGACGGCAAGAAAGCCCAGTCCCAGGTGGGCGAAACCGGCGGTAACCAGCCCGTAATCAGCAGGAAACTGGCGGTGAGCAGGCAAATAACGAGGTTAACGGCCGGCCCGCCCAGCGTGGTGATCAGATGGGAACGTGGCGTGAAGGGAATGTCCACATTGGCCAACCCGCCCAAGGGCCAGAGCAAAATCTCGTTGGCATCGCCCCCGACACGCCGGCCCGCGTAGCAGTGGCCGAACTCATGCAAAAGCACGGAGACGAACAGCAAAACTTGCATGAGCAACGCCGCGGCTGCGTAGCCACCGCTCAAACCCCGCGCTACCATTCCCACGGTGAAAAGCAGAAACAGCAAATGAACGCGGATGGTAATCCCATCCCATCGGCCAATGGGAAACGACCACGTCAGCGGCTCACGCATAGCCCAGCGCCTCGGTTTGCCCAATCCTGCCCAAAAAGAAGCATATCTTGCTGGCGTCGGCTATATCCGCGAAAATTGTATCACCCGTGCTACCAAAACGCAATGACGGAGAACTTGCTCCTATGCCCCGTCACGTAGTCTTTCACGGCCGCAAAATCGAACTGGTGCTCGATACCGTGACCCTGCCCAACGGCCAGCAAGAAGTCCGCGAGATCGTGCTGCACCGGGGAGCGGCAGTGATGTTACCATTCCTCGACCACCAACGCGTCGTCCTGGTATGGAATTACCGCTACCCTATCGGTCAGCGCTTGCTGGAACTACCCGCGGGCACTCTCGATCCTGGTGAAAGTCCCGAAAGATGCGCGGCCCGTGAGTTGGAAGAAGAGATAGGTTATCGCCCAGGGAAGCTCCTTCAACTGGCCCAGTTCTACCCTTCGCCCGGGGTGCTGTCCGAATGTATGCATCTGTTCCTGGCGGAAGATTTACAACCGACCCAGCAGAAACTCGACCCAGGCGAAGATATCGAACTGGAGATCCTCCCCTTCGAAGAGGCACTAGCCCGTGTGCTGCGCGGTGAGATCCGCGACGGCAAGACTATGATAGGCCTGCTCTTCTACGACCGTTGGCGCCGCAGTCCTAGCGCTTGATTTTAAACGGGCCTTCTCAGGCAATAAGCGTCGAATGCCCGTTTGCCGACGGCATCGCCGGGCCCCGTTAGATGCGTTGCCCAGCATACCTAATCACGTTCTCCGCACGCTCGACGCTGTGAGCCTCTTCCCAGTCGCGCCGAAAAGCCGAGGCGCGCATCTGCCTGGCAATGCGACGACTCGCTACCATTAAGCCGATGCGTCGCTACACAGGCACCAAGCACGACCGAATTTGCCATGGTGAGCCTGCGACGCCCTGCGAAGGTAGGACCTTCATGTCGCGGTCTATCGGTAATGGCAAAACAAGGAGACAGGCGTGGACGAATATCGGCGGCATTACCTGATTCCCTGGGCAGTTCAGGAGCGCGAGGATCCGGTCTTGGTAGTGAGTCGGGGGGAAGGAGTGTATTTTTATGACCGCGAAGGTCGGCGTTATCTCGATTTCCTATCGCAGTTGTTCCACTGCCACTTGGGATTCGCCAATAGCCGGGTGGTGAAGGCCATCCAAGAGCAGGCGGCTAAGCTTGCCTGTTTGTCGCCTATTTTGCTGACTGAGGAACGAGCCGAGCTATCCCGCCGATTGGCCGAGAAACTCCCCGGCGACCTCAGCCGTATTTTTTACGTCAATAGTGGCAGTGAGGCGGATGATATTGCCTTCACCCTGGCGCGGCTGATCACCAAGCGCCCCAAGATTTTCGCCAAATATCGTAGCTATCACGGTACGACATACGGGACTCTGGGGGTGGCGGGCGATCCTCGTCGCGTGGCAGTCGAGCCGGGGCCCGCCGGCTGTGTGCGCTTCTATGACCCCTACTGTTACCGCTGCGATTTCGGCAAGACGTTCCCGGAGTGCCAACTGTTTTGCGTGGGTGCTCTCGAGCGGCAATTGCAAATGGAAAACCCAGCGACGGTGGCGGCAATCGTCGTCGAGCCGTTTACTGGAGCGGCTGGAGGTTTTCCTGTGCCCGAAGGTTATCTGCGCCGACTGCGGGAGATTTGCGACCGCTACGGCATCTTGCTTATCGCCGATGAGGTGATCACGGGTTTCGGCCGCACCGGCGCGTGGTTCGGCGTGGATCACGAAGGCGTAGTGCCTGACCTGATGGTGCTAGCGAAAGGGCTGACGGCTGGCTATGCACCGCTGGGTGCTGTAGCTTTGCGGGAAAGTCTGGCACGCGAATGGGAGTCGCGGATGTTGCCGCTGGGCAGTACGTTTGCCCCTCATCCGCTCGCCTGTGCTGCCGCCCTGGCCTGCTTGTGCGAATACGAGGAACGCCACCTCATCGAACATGCACGCACCATGGGGGAAATCCTCGCCCGTCATCTGCGGGAGCTAGCGAGACGGCATCCGTGTGTCGGAGATGTGCGGAGTAAGGGGCTGCTGGCGTGTCTGGAGTTGGTGAGCGATCAGCAGCGCAAGACGCCTCTGGTGCCGCCAAATACCGATTCGTTATTGCCCTTACAGATTCGCCGGCGTGCCTGGCAGGAAGGTCTGCATCTGTTTGTGCGCAATCACTTGATTCTGCTGGCTCCCCCGCTTATCATCGAGCCACCACACATCGAGGAAGCTATGGCCAAACTGAACCATGTGCTGATCTGGGTGGATGAGCAACTCCCAAACTCCTAATCCCCCAGCGCGAGTAAAGCGGCATGAGTTTGCGCTTGGCTCAATTCAGCGATTTACATCTTCCCTATTGGCCAGCACGCTGGCGGAAAAGCGACTGGAATCTGAAACGTCTGGCTGGCTGGATCAATATGCGTTGGCTGTTCCGCAGCGAATTGTTCGAATTGGCCGAAACCGTCACACAAGCCTTGGTGCGGGATGTACAGCAACGCCGCCCCGATGCTGTGGTCCTATGTGGCGACGTAGCCTGTTTGGGATTTGAGGAGGAATTCGCTAAAGCCGCTTCCCTCCTGCGTCCGCTGCTGGAAAGTTTTCCTGGCGTGGCGGTGCCTGGCAACCACGATCATTACGTGGCCGACTCCGTGCGTAGCGGTGCTTTTGAACGTCATTTTGCCCTCTGGCAGCAAGGACTGCATACTGAGGAGGGCACCTATCCGTTTGCAGTCGTGCTCGATTCGCTGGTGCTGCTGGCGGCCAACTCAGCGCAGCCGACTCGCTGGCCCTGGGATACTCGCGGTCAAGTCGGTGCGGAACAACTCAGACACCTGCAGGACTTGTTGGCCTTGCCGGCAGTGCGTTCGCGGCCATGTTTGCTGGCCACGCACTATCCGTTGTTGCGGGCCAATGGCTCACCGGAAACTTATTTTCGCCGACTGACCGATGCGGACGCGCTGGCCGAATTGCTCGCTCGTCATCATGTGCTGGCCTGGTTGCATGGCCATCGCCACCACCCTTACGTCCATCTTCCTGACGTGCAGCGCGGTTTCGCTTTACTTTGCAGTGGCAGCGCCACCCAGCGCCTAGTGTGGAGCTATTACGAACTGGAATGGCACTTGCCTAGCCTCATCGTACGACGCCGCGCCTACTGGTTGCCTACGGATGAGTTTGTCGAAGTAAGCCAGCAGGAGATTCCGCTCGCCCACTTACCCTAAAGCAGCCAGAACAGCGGGAATCAGCCCGCGGAGACTCCGAGGCCGCTGCCGACCAGTTGGTAGAGGGCATCGCACAAGGCCGCGATATCGGCCTGGGTGTTGAACGGCCCCAGGCTGACTCGCACCGTGCCTTCGGGGAAAGTGCCCAGCGCTTTGTGAATGTACGGCGCACAGTGCAATCCAGGGCGAACCGCGATGTCGAAACTGCTGTCGAGGATCGCTGCGACGTCCCCCGCGGGTAACCCAGCCACACGGAAACTTAAGGTCGCCACCCGTCGGCTTACATCCGCGTGGCCGAAGACTTCAAAACCCGGATGCTCCACCAGCCACTGGCGAAGCTGCTCGAGCAACTGCATTTCCTGCTCATGAATCGTTTCTTGACCGTGTTCCTGAACGAAGCGGATCCCGGCGGTCAAGCCAGCAATGCCCACTACATTGGGCGTCCCACCTTCTAAGTAGTACGGCAGCTCGCGGGGCTGAGTGGGGCTGGAGGAATCGCCGCCAGTCCCTCCTTCGCGCCAGGGGCGCAATCGGACGCGGCTGCCGACATACAGGCCACCAGTGCCCGTCGGCCCGAGCAGGCTCTTATGCCCGGGAAACGCCAGCAACTCCACGCCCCAGCCGCGAATGGCTATAGGAATAATGCCCGCGGTTTGCGCCGCGTCCAGTAAGAACAGCA
>BEIM01000324.1 GCA_002898995.1 bacterium HR36 | reverse complement strand
TTTTTCTAACAAGGGCGTTATACCCGAGTAAGCAAGAAATGGCGACTTGCGTCATGTCGCCTCGATGATTGTGGGGGCTGGGGGATAAAAGAAAAAGGCAGCTCGACACGAGCTGCCTTTCTATTGTCCGGTAAAGGCCGCCAGAAGTTAGCGAGGTTTAAAATTCGTCGTGATGCGGCGGGCTAGCAGGCTTCTTTTCTTCTTTCTTCGGGATTTCGGCGACGAGAGCTTCGCTGGTCAGGAGCAAGGTGGCGACGCTGGCCGCGTTTTGCAAAGCACAACGTACCACCTTGGTGGGATCAATTATCCCTTCCTTGACCATGTCCCCATAGCGGTCTAGGCGGGCATCATAACCCCAATGCGGGTTTTCATTCTCCTCAACTTTGTTGGCGACGATTTCGCCGTCGAGGCCAGCGTTCTCCGCAATCTGCTTGATAGGAGCGCGACAAGCGCGGAGCACGATGTTGTAGCCGACTTCTTCATCGTGAGTGAGCCCGGACGGCTTGCACCGAGCGGCAGCACGCAGCAGAGCGACACCACCGCCCGGAAGGATGCCTTCTTCGACGGCGGCACGAGTGGCGTGCATCGCGTCTTCCACCCGCATCTTCTTTTCCTTCATTTCCGATTCGGTGGCGGCGCCAACCTGGATTTTTGCTACACCACCCGACAACTTGGCGATACGTTCGTTGAGCTTTTCCTTATCGTAATCACTGGTCGCCTTAGCCAGCTCCTGCTTGAGTTGCTCGATGCGTCCCTGAATGTCTTCCTTCTTGCCCTTGCCGCCAACGATGGTCGTGTTTTCTTTGTCAATGATGACCTTGGTGGCTTGACCGAGGTCGCGCAACTGCACATTCTCGAGCTTGATGCCCAGGTCTTCGAAGATCGCCTTGCCGCCGGTCAGGATGGCGATGTCCTCCAGCATGGCCTTGCGGCGATCGCCGTAACCTGGCGCCTTCACCGCAGCGCACTTGAACACGCCGCGCAGTTTGTTGACCACCAAAGTGGCCAAGGCTTCCCCTTCCACTTCTTCCGCAATCACCAGCAGTGGCCGACCCGTCTGCACTACCCGTTCTAACAACGGCAACAAGTCTTTGACAGCGGAAATTTTCTTTTCGTGGATCAGGATGTACGGCTCTTCCAGTTCGCACACCATCCGTTGCGGGTCGGTGATGAAATACGGCGACAGATAGCCACGGTCAAACTGCATGCCTTCGACAAACTCCACAGTCGTCTCCAAACCCTTGCCTTCTTCTACCGTGATCACGCCATCTTTGCCGACACGTTCCATTGCCTCGGCGATCTTTTCGCCGATCTCCTGATCGTTGTTGGAGGCCACCGCGGCAACGTTCTGAATGTCTTTCTTGTCCTTGACTTTGATGGACATGGCTTTGAGCTTTTCCACCACATCGCGGGTGGCTTTTTCAATGCCCTGTTTGAGGAACACCGGATTGACACCAGAAACGACGGCCCGCAAGCCTTCGAGGAAAATGGCCTCCGCCAGCAAGGTGGCGGTAGTGGTACCGTCGCCCGCTACGTCGCTGGTTTTGGACGCCACTTCCTTAACCATTTTGGCGCCCATGTTTTCGTATTTGTCTTCCAGCTCGATTTCGCGGGCCACCGTAACGCCATCCTTAGTGACCGTGGGTGAGCCGAAACTTTTTTGCAGGATCACGTTGCGGCCACGCGGGCCCAACGTTACCTTGACAGCTTTGGCCAGCTTAGCGACACCGCGACGCAAGGCCTCACGGGCTTCCTGATCAAAGGCGATCATCTTGGCGGTCATGGGTGGCTATCTCCTCCTTTTTGGCGAATCCGGCAGCAAGCTAGTACATTCGCGTTGGATTTGCTCAGTTGGCGATTTCCTGTAAGCGGGAGCACCGCGAAAGATTGGCCTTTACCAAAAGGCACAGCTACGCCATTGCAGCCTGGCAGGAGCATGAGCGAGCGGTCATTCCTCGATGATGGCGAGCACGTCCTCCTCGCGCATGAGAAGCACCTTTTCGCCGTCTAGTTCGAACTCATCGCCGGCATAGGCGCTGAAGAGGATAGTGTCGCCTTTTTTCACTTGCAATTCCTGGCGTTGGCCGTTCTTCAGCAGCCGACCGTCGCCCACCGCGATTACCTTGCCGATTTGCGGCTTTTCCTTCGCGGTATCGGGCAGGATGATACCGCCCTTGGTTTTTTCACCAGCTTCCTGGCGTTTCACAACTATCTTGTCGCCCAGGGGTTTGAGAGTCGTTGCCATGGGTGATTCGCTCCTGTAATGCTGTGCAGCGCCGGCCTTAGAGGGTGCCAGCGCCAAGTCCTGTGATATGTTTCTTTACTTTTGCTCGCAGTCTGTACGCCCAATTAGTGCCTCGGTTCGGATCCAGTTTCGTGGTGTGGTCGCCGTATGCAACGGTCATGCCCATGGGTATCGGAGACGTAAGTACTTGTACACAAAAGACTTGCTACTCAGTTCTACAGCTAGCCTTCACCAAATCGCTGCCAGGATCGGCTAACCCAACTGCACTACTGCCATCTTGACAGGAAGCTACACCGCCGGCTCCCAGCCGGGGTGATACTCGCGCGACCATAATTGCTGGGCTTGGCTGTCGCCGACGATCGTTCCGTTCTTCGGCTGGCAGCGCAGGACGCGGCCAACGCGATAAGCGATATTGCCCAAGTGACACGGCAGCGTGCTCTTATGGCCTTCCTCGATTTCGCTGTTGAGCCGTTGGCCGCCACGGATCGCTTCCAGGAAATTACGAACGTGCACGGCATCGCTGCCAGTTCCGTTTGCTTGGCCCAGCACCCTGCCTTCCTGGTCGTAAATAGTGTAACTGGCACCGCGAATAACCAATGTACCTTTTTCACCCACGAAAAGCACATCTGCGGGTTGTATCCCTGGCAACGTGCTGCAACTAGTGCCGTGCCACACGATTTGCTTGTTGCCAGGATAAATGAAGGCGGCTGTATGCGTGTCAGGCGTTTCCTGGTCGTCGTCGTAATGGAATCGGCCACCGCTGGAGGTTACCTGCGTCGGATAGTCCACTCCCAGGCCCCAGCGGCACAAATCAATCATGTGCACACCGTTATTACCAAGCTCGCCATTGCCCCAATGCCAGAACCAATGCCAGTTGTAATGGAGGACATTGCTCCGATAAGGCCGGCGCGGAGCAGGACCTTGCCACAGGTCATAGTCCAGCCATTCGGGCGGCTGGCTTTCCTGCCCCCGACCAATACTGGGGCGCCGATTGGTATACCAAGACTGGGCCTGATAAACGCGACCGATGGCACCTTGCTGGATAGCCGCGATGGCTTCCTGAATCACTGGCCAGCTGCGCCGCTGGTTGCCCATTTGCACGAGCCGCTTATACTTGCGGGCGGCTGCAATCATCAGTTCGCCTTCGTGTGGCGTATGGCTGCATGGTTTTTCCACATAAACGTGTTTGCCCGCTTTGCAAGCCAAAATGGTGGCCGCCGCGTGCCAGTGATTGCACGTCGCTACCACCAGTGCGTCCACCGTTTTGTCTTCGAGAATGTGGCGAAAATCGGTTACCCCTTGCGGTGTTCGCCCCTGGACCTTACGGACTTCCTCGATGCCGCGTTGCATCCGCCGTCGATCCACGTCGCAGACATAAAGCACCTGAGCATCCGGCTGTTGTTCGAAAGTGCGGGCCAGGGCCAAACCCCGGCTCAACCCCATTACTGCCACGCCCACGCGCTCATTGGCTCCCAGCGCTCGGCTCTGCCAGGCGTTGGCCAACCAGAACCAGCCCAGCGCGCTCGCCGGGCTTGTCCACAGAAATCGCCGCCGATCGATACGCCGAGGCATCGTAGGCTCCTTTCGTGAGTTCCAATGCAGCCAGAGGGGCTAGGGTACACAGTTCCCGCTATGCGTCGTTTTACGACTCACCTATTCAAAATCCACCATTCCTTTGCCTGCCGACCATGCCAGCCCTAACGGAAGATCCGGACCTTTTCGCGAAAACGCTAGCTCTGTTTGTAACGACATTGGGACGCAAAAACCCGCATGGACGCGAGCGTCAGGCACGGCGGCCCGATTTTTCTGGGGCATAGTTGAAAGGGATCTCGCTACCAACTCCCTGCCTCCGAGCCGACTGCATTAACCAGGAGAACCACCATGCGAAACTCCCTATTTGCCGCTTGTCTGATAAGCGCATTGTTCATCAGTAGTCAGGCCTATGCCGACGGCAATCAACTCCAGACCGGCATCCACGTCAACTGGCATTCCCCCAGTTTCATCTGGTGGGGCGCGGCCCGCTATCCTCATGGTGGTCACTGGCTGGCTATCGGCTACCCACCGGAGATTTTCCACCCCTATCCTTGGTTTCTCGTCTATCCTACAGGAATTGCCTGGCCAACCACTTCCGGTTGGCAACAGTACTCCGGCTACCCCGCCGAACCCTGGGCTGGTTACGCGCAATATCCTGCAGGGGGGCTGCCGAGCTTCCCCGGCTGGCCCCAGCCCACTGGCATCCC
>BEIM01000323.1 GCA_002898995.1 bacterium HR36 | reverse complement strand
GGGCAGCTGCTTCGCCTCCGGCAAGCGCAACAAGGGGCGTGCCTGTGGCAGGGCACCGTTGAGCACCACCAGACCGCCAAATCGCTCAGGATAGCGCAGGGCAATGCGGTAGGCTACCTGCGCGCCTTCACAAAAACCCACCAGAAAAATCCGGCGGGAATGGATACGTAACCGTCGGCACGTTTCCTCGATCGCCGTAAACAGATACTGCTCCACCTGCGCCTCCCCATTCTGGTCCGGGTGCCAGGAGTAGCCAGGCTTCTGTTGTCGTGCGCTGCGCACCGCGTGAAAACCGCGCAAAGCAATCGCCACGTAGTTGCGCCGGGACAACGCCGGCATCCAAGGAATCAGTTGCCGTTCACTCGCCCCACGACCGTGCAAAAACACCACCAGCGGATACGCATATTCTGGCTCATAACCCGTGGGAAGAAAGGTGAGAATCGGCCAGCGCCCTGGCGTAGATAACTCGGAGAGGTAAAATCCACTTTCCGGTACCCTTGTGCGTGTTTGCGATTCACCGAAGAGCTGGAAGGTATGCATGCCCGACCCCACTTGCCGCGACTTTGGCTGGGTGATTCGCGGCGAGCTTCATGGCTTGGAAGGAAGCGTCCGACGACCGCCCGGAGCTTGTTCAGTTCGCTTGAAGTTTACTTTTGCCCTGCCGAGGTGTCAACGCGAGACAGCGCCGCTCTTGAACAAAAATGGCCCAGAAAACTCCGCATATTGCGCAGCATACCATTTAGGAAGCGGGCACAAAATTGCGCAACGGCGAAGAACAGATGCACCGCGTGAGTCGCGGTGGAATGTGCGGGCCCGTTCTGCGGCGGAGCGAACCAGTTTCATCAGCGGTTTTTGCGCAGCTTAACGAAATTGTTCCCAGACCACGACAACCCATTGCTTCTCTTGCAGCTGCGCGCCAAATACAGACCCGAGTTTTATTCCCAACGCAGTGCTTCCGCGGTGAGATGCGGCAACAAGGAGCGATACACGATCAGCGGCCGCAACGGCTGGACATCGTTCCAACTGTGATGGGCAATCTTGATGTGAGTGGCAGGAACATGGCCCTGGCCCAGCGTCGGATCCAAACTGTACCATCGCCCGTCAATCCAGACTTCTATCCACATATGCGGCACCAGGGCGCGCAGGTGGTGCACATAAGCCAGGCCTACAGCTAAGCGCGACGGGACCCCCGTCGCGCGACACATCGCCGCTGCCAGCACGGCGTGTTCCGTGCAGTCCCCTTCACGCGTCCGTGCCACTTCATCGGCGGAGATGAAACCTTCGGTGAAAGTGCCTTTCTTCACATTGGCGTACACCCAGCGCTCGATGCGCAGCGCTTTCTTCCACGGGTCAGTCTCCGTGTCCACAGCGCGGCGAGCCAGTTCCCGCACCAGCTTATCCTCCGCATTCACCACCTGATTGCTGCGCAGATACTCCTGGGGCGGTTCCCGGTCTTTACCGGCGCTGGGCCCTGGCACTACCCCGCTGAGCACTTCTAGTTCCAGCAAGTTCGCCTCCCGACGTAATAAGCGCTGTCGGTCATCCTGGGGGAACAGCCCTTCACCGAATTCGCCTGACCGCAACCGCAGCCGATAGACGATCTTCCGAAGTTGCAGCGGATGGGGAATCGGCTGGGGCAAACGAATCACCTGGTTGAGTCCAATGTCCACAAGATTCTGCGTGACGGGCGCCAAGGCTTGTTGCTGCGAGGTGCGCACCAGGACCATCTTACCCAGTTCCGGCAAGGTGGTTTCCTGCCGTGCCAGGTGCCCCGCCTCGTCCAGCCAGAGCACCACTTCCGGGGGCTGCAAATTCCCTATTTTTTGGTAGCGCCCCCGCAAGCGCAACCATTTGGCCCCTAGCGTCTGCGGAGCCGACTCGTATTCCTCCGCCTTGACCCAACAACGGACAAAGCGATCCAACTCGGGCAAGAATTTGCAATAGCTCCGCTCATCGCCAGGACGCCAGCGTTGCCCACTGAAAAAACGCTCCTCAGCGTACAGACCGAGCGCTTCGCGCGTCCAGGGAATGCGCACTTCGCGCGGCGCCTGCTGGCCGAATTGGACTTGCATAACCAGTTCTCCGCCTACCACTGTTCCCCGCCGCACAATCTGCTGATCGCGCCCCACCTGCATCGAGACGGTCAAACTGGCCACCTCCCCCTGCGGTGTTTCGTAATCCGCAATGCAGAGCGCCAGTGGCATCGGTTGTCCGAAGCGGCGTACCGTTAGCTCCAGGGTACTGGTGGCCATGATGAACGGCCGGCCCCGAATCGTCACTTCCTGATACCGATGGTGCATGTGCCCCGATTTGCCACCCTCCAGATACACCGCATCCCACAATTCCTCCAGCACCTTGCCCAACTGCACTTCACTCGCAGGGCTGGGCGGCTGTGCGCGAATCCCATCTGTCCCCGCGACCCATGCGCTCACCAGCAGTCCCAGGGCGATTCCTGCCTGGCACACGATTTTACCAAGGAGTTGAGATTGACAACGCGTTGTCATCATTTTGCGATTCCCCATCAGAAAAGCGAATTGCCTGGCCGCACGGAATAGCGACGGTCGCGCTGCCCGTCTTTATCATAGCTGACGCCGTCCTAGCAGACAGTAAAAAGGCCGAGGCGCAGTGCAACACACAGATCGAGCCTGGCCAATCCTCTGCGTGCAACAGGTGAGGCAAGCATACTCGGCAGGATCGTCTGTTTAGGTCAGGCAAGGTCTCCTTGGCCACTTTTCTTGGCGACGTTGGTGCAGCCGTGCAGGCGGCCGGGCGATACAATGATACAGGCAACTGAGCGGCCCCACCGACGACGTTGGCTTTCCTCAGCCCATCGGAACTCCCCATGAAGCGATTGGCTCGTGCTCAACCTCTTGCTTCCGATCCCCAACTGCACGCGCATTTACTTCGCGACCGGTATGGGACATTTCGGCTGACGCGCGCCATTCGTCCTGGCCCTGAATTGACCATCATCCCGCAGGCGGGGTATCGGGTCGAGTCTCGGCACCGTCCGCTCCCACGCCTGGCCGCCAGCGTCTCTGCGGAGCTGCTCTTCCCCGTTTTCCTTGACCTTTTGGCTGTGCTCGGTGAAGAAGTGGATGTTCATCTCCAAAGCAGCCATCAAGTCGGCCGCCTGGATTACGTCCGCCGCAGCATTGATCGGCCGGTACTCATGAGCCACTGTGTCGAGTTTGAGGAGTTGTTGCTGCATGACGGTTGCACGGGCTTGGTAGTGCTGGACACGGCCAACTACCGCGAGGTGCATTTTGACGAGCATAAGGTGCTCATCGTCTATGCTGAAAATTGGCATCCGTTCGCCAATGTTTTGGATGGTTATGGCATACCGCGGCTGGACAACCTTGGCCTAATTCTCGAAGCGACTCATTACCACTGTTCCCGGCCCGAGTACGCCGCACAGGTACGACAACTGGCTCACTTCCTGGGCGCCGAGACGTTGCTGGGAACCGTTTGGGATACCTGAAGAGGGAGCATGGCAGGCTAACACCCGCCGCTCACGCAGCCGAATTTACAGCGGGGTGTTTTGGAGTCTGCGATTTCCGATAACGACAGTAGGCTAACGCTTGCCTCTGCTGATGTTATTTTGGGAATAATCCGCCACTGGTTTCGCGGATGCGCTTCATCAGTTCCTGGAAGTGCTTTTGCAGCTGATGTAGGCGCTGAATCTGCTGCTCAAACTGCTCGACGCATTTATCCAGGCCATCGCCGCCTTTAGCGGGGGCCAAGAGCCGTCCTGCCAGTTCCTCCAAGCTGGGTTGCAGGACTTTTTCCACATGCAGGCAGTAATCCCGACACAAGGTTTCGGTCTCGATGACGGCTTGGTGCAAGCGAACGAGAACCGGCCCATCCCGCTGCGGGTCGAGGGTGCGCTGCCAGGCTTCAGCTGGGCTCGCTTCCGTGCGCGACGGATGGGCAGTGTCGGTGCCGGCCAGGATCCGTGTTTCTTCGTGCAACGCTTTTTCGGCTGCTTCCAAACCTATCCGCGCCTTCTCTAGGTCGGGCTTTATTTCTAGGGCTAACTTGTAATGATGCGCCGCCTGGGCAAAGCGGCGCAGCTCCATTAACAAATTGGCCAGGTTGTAGTGGGCATCGTACATGTCGGGTTTGAGATGAGTGGCTTCCAGATAGGCCTGAACGGCTTTTTCATACTGACCGAGTTTGCGATAAACGATGCCCAAATTGTAATGCGATTCCGCTCGCTTGGGGTCGAGCTGAATCCCCCGTAAAATCGCTTGCGCCGCTTCTTCCAGCCTTCCGAGCCGATTGTACACCGCCCCCAGGTTGACATGAGCTGCGGCCCGCGTCGGATCCAGACGAATGACCTCCTTGAAGTGATAAGCCGCTCCTTCGAGATCGCCTAACAAGAAATTGGTGGCGGCCAACCCGTAGTGGCAATCCGGCGAGTCTGGCGCCAGGGCCAACGCCTGCAAATAGTAGGACTTGGCTTGACGGGGGTCTCCCTGGGCCAGCGCCTG
>BEIM01000322.1 GCA_002898995.1 bacterium HR36 | reverse complement strand
CGAGGCCAGCAGTGTCAATCTCGGCCATCCTGAGGGCCGCCCGAGCGATTTCCAGGGTGATCGCACCTTCGTGTTCACTGGCGGCATAATTACGGGCCCACCAGAGCCGGGCATTGGCCAATCGCGGTGTGCCCCGGCTGCGGCGGGCAATCTCCCAAGCAGCCTCATCTTCAATAGGCGTGTTCAGCTTACGGGCGTTGATTTTCACAATTTCTGCCAGTTCCTCGACACTGTAAAAATCCAGGTGTTCATGCATCTTGAACCGGTCGCGGAGCGGCCCGCTGAGCATCCCGCTGCGGGTGGTTGCCCCAATAAGCGTAAACCGCTTGAGCGGCAGCGACACGGTTCGCGCGTGTAATCCTTCCCCAAGCACCAAATCCACCCGAAAATCTTCCATCGCCGTGTACAAAAATTCTTCCACCACCCGCGGCAGCCGATGAATTTCATCTATGAACAAAACCGACCCTTCCTGGGCATTGGTAAGGTAGGGCATGAGATCCGCGGGTTTCGCCAGAGCCGGGCCACTGGTCATCTGGATGGTGGTTTCCAGTTCGTTCGGGATGACCGTAGCAAAGGTGGTCTTGCCTAAACCGGGTGGGCCGTCGAACAGGATGTGCGATAGCGGTTCGCCGAGTTTCTTGCAAGCGTTGATAGCAATCCGCAGACGTTCGACTACCGCCTTCTGGCCAATAACTTCGTGGAGGCGTTTCGGGCGCAGAGCGTCTTCGCGGGCGCGAGTTTCGGGGTCGAGTGAGCTTTTGAACAGCGGTTCGCGGGGCATGGGCTGGTCTCCGTGTTGCGCTATTGTACCCCAACTGCCCGAAATCAGGTGAGGCCAGATTCCGCGCCGCAGATTACCTGACGGCCTGACTCGCGCCGTGTTCCCGATAGACCTGGTTGGCCGCGGCCACGGCAGCGCCTTCGGGGATGCGCACTCCTTGAGCCAGCAAGCATTGCTCCAGCGCTGCCAGGAAAAGCAGCACGTTATTGGCGCGACACGAATAGCCCATTAGACCGATGCGCCACACTTTCCCTTTGAAATCTCCCAGGCCGCCGCCGATTTCAATGCCGAACCGCTCCAGCAACATTCGCCGCGTTGCCAGATCATCAGCGCCCGGCGGAATCCATACGGCATTGAGCTGCGGCAATTGATGACCCTCCACTGCCGCGTACCGGATTCCCAGAGCCGCCAAGCCGGCGCGCAATGCGCTGTGATGCAACCGATGTCGGGCGAACCGTGCCTCCAACCCCTCTTCTTGTACCAGCCGCAATGCCTCGCGCAATGCGTAAATCATCGTGATCGGCGCTGTGTGATGATAGAACCGTTCTTGGCCCCAATACCGTTCGACCATGGTGACGTCGAGATACCAGCTTTGCACTTTCGTCTTGCGGTGATGGATAACCTCGACGGCGCGCGGGCTGAAGGTCACCGGCGCCAGCCCGGGGGGAGCACTCAAGCATTTTTGCGTTCCCGAGTACACCGCGTCTGCCTGCCAGCGGTCCACCTCCACAGGAATGCCAGCCAGCGAGGTTACCGTGTCCACCAATAGTAGCGTATCGTACTCATGGCACAATTCTCCTAAGCCTTCCATTGGCTGGCAGGCTCCCGTGGAGGTCTCGGCGTGCACGATACCAAGCACTTTTGGCCGGACTTTCCGGAGCGTCTCACGGATCATCTCCAAAGGAAACACATCACCCCAGGACCGTTCCAGCACGGTCACTTCCGCACCGGCGCGCTGGGCCACATCTACCATCCGCTGCCCAAACACCCCATGGACGCACACCACCATGCGGTCGCCCGGCTCGATCAAGTTGACTACGCACGTCTCCATACCCGCACTGCCCGTGCCCGAAACGGCAAAAGTCAGAGTGTTTTGCGTCTGGAACACCCAGCGCAACAGCGCTTGCGTTTCGTTCATGATGCCCAGGAATTCCGGGTCGAGATGCCCGAGCAATGGTGTCGCCATCGCCCGCAACACTCGGGGGTGAACATCGCTCGGCCCCGGTCCCATCAATATCCGCGGCGAAGGATTGAGTTCGGCGAGCAGTTTGGACATGGCTTGCTCCTTGTGGTTTCCAGGGAAATTCGAGGCGGCGTACCCGCCTACCTATAGCAGCCGCCTAGCGGAGACAGGATCGCGACCCAAGCTTGTTCGGTTTTCCTAGCTGTTTACGGCACGAAAGCAACAGCGGCAATGTGGCGTCAGCGCACTAGCGGCTATATGTTTTGCAAATCCTTCGCCCGCTGCTGGACAAGGCGGCTGAACTCTTTGAACTCTGGCGATCCTGCGCGTTGCAACAGCTCAAACCCTGCGGATTCTACAGTGGTGAGAACAGCTCCGGCTTCAAGCATCCGTTGCAACGCCACCTGATGATCCAGCTCGAAACGGGCGGCCACGGCATCCACCGGGACGTGCACCTGGAAGCCGTGGGCCAGCAGGTCCAACACCGTTTGCAACACACACACATGCGTTTCGATGCCCGCCACGATGACCTGGCGACGTTGCCAGTTCCGAAATTGTTCCACCACTTCGGGAAGACCGCAGCAACTGAAATCCAGCTTTTCTGGTCGTGGGGGCAAAAGTTCCGCCAATTCTGGTGTCGTCGAACCGAGACCCTTGGGATATTGCTCCGTGGCTTGTATCGGCAACTGCAACAAGCGGGCTACCTGCAGAAGAAAACGAATATTGCGCAGAAGCGAAGGCCTGGCGGCAATGAGCGGCAGAAGCTTCTCCTGCACATCTACCACCAGGATTGCCGTCTGATTCCGGTCGAGCAGGGTAGGGTGGCGCATGTTTGTTCCTAGTAGGAATTGCTTTCCTGCGCACCGAAGCGTCCAAGGGCCAGGGAATCCTCAAATTAGACACCACCTGTGCAATCGTATCCGCCCGTAAGTGTCAAGCCGCAAGATGCCGTTCCAGGAAGCAGGTCAATTCCTGCAATTGTTGCTTCAGTTGTGTCAGTTCAGAGTCGCTCGCGAGGCACCCGGCAAAGCGGTAACGGTAATAAGCCAGGGTCATGCGAACGGGCAAAGAAGCCAGTTCCGTGGATGGACAACCGTGTGCCATGAGCCAGTTCTGAGCGGCCTGAGCATATTCCAGTAGCGATTCGCCTGGTCTGCGGCGGGGTAAAAAGCGCTCCAACCAGTGAACCAGCGATCGCTCCCAGTCAGTTATCGGCCCCAACGCTGACAAGGCAGCGGAGTTTGCCTGACGCAAGCGTCGTAGCAGCACCCAAACGATCACAGTCATCCCAGCGAGTGCCCCAGCGCCCACAAGACGCGCCACAGCGAGGAGGAATTCGCCGCTGGTGAAACCTGCGAGTCGGAGCTGGGCGAGCACAGTGTTTATGGTAGCAAAAGCGCTGAAGCCCTGCCCTGTTGTACCGTCAAGAACAATAATCTCCCACAGATACCGCAAATCTTCCGCCACCATTTTCCACCAGGACGGTTGCCGAGCAGGCAAGGTAGACACGGCAGAAGTCGGGGTGGGGTCGAAGGCCGTCCAGCGCCCTCGGGAAATTCGACCATCTAAACCGCGCGGGCCAATGAATGCCTCAACCCAAGCATGGGCGTGGTACGCACGAATTTCGTGCGTTTTCCAACTGGGGTTCCAATCTGCGCCACGGAAACCTATGACGATGCGTGCCGGAATCCGCTGGGAGCGCAACAGTAGGGCCAGCGCCGAGGCAAAATGTTGACACCATCCTGCTTTTTTACCGTCGGGCGTCACAGGTTCAAATAAGAACTCCTCGGTGGGATCCTCGGCATCGGTGCGCTTCCTTGGCCGGCTCAAGGAATACACAAACTCCTCAGGATTGTTGGCGAGATAGCTTTCGAGGGCCCGCGCCTTGGCAAGCACCTGATCAGCACTTTCACCGGGAGTCGGGTCGGCAGACAGGCGATGACGCCGCAGCACTTCCGAAGCTAACCGTGTAATCCGACCAGTGTATCGTGCACTGCGAGGGAGTGTGTCCAGCGGTAGCTCGGCACGCCAACTAAAGAGCGGCGCTGAAGAAAAGGATCGCCCAAGCGGATCGCGCACGCGAGGAGACAGCGAAGTACCAGGTTGCGACAAAACGGTTTGCGAAACTTCCAGGTGAGGATCATAAAGCTGCTCATAGCGCAGGATACGCCCTGAGTTTAACGTATTCACCCAAATGGCGGGGTCGCGGTTACGTAAGCGCACTTCCAGGAGTTCCCCCTCGCAATAAAACCAATTCACGTTTTTCGGGCGTTCCAGTGCAGGATGAGGCTCCACCAGGGGCAAAGGGAAAGCTCCTTCTGGAGTTTCCAGACCGCTAGCGGTGGGCAATTTTGTCAAGTCGGCGGAAAGCTGCAAGCGGTACTGACCAGGCCGGATTAGCACGGGGAATCGGTAAACGATAGATGCCGACTCTTCGTACAGGGGACGCCACTTTCCTTCGTGGTAGTCGCTGCAAGTGATGACGCGGAGCCGCAAGTTGTCGCCGAGCCATTGCTTGTTGCCGGCCGCATCCCAAGCTTCCAGA
>BEIM01000321.1 GCA_002898995.1 bacterium HR36 | reverse complement strand
TGAAGGCAGCACAGGCGCCGACAAGCTGATGCTGTTTTTCCTTGCATTGTTCATTTACCAAGCCTGCAAGCAGGAAATGGTGCTGCTGGAAATGGGCGCTGCCGGCGAAGGATTAGGCCTGCATTATGGCACAAGCGAATACACCATCGAGGAACGAGCCGAGGAACCGCGTCGCAAGAAGCCCGGCCTAATTCAGCGCTGGTTACAATGGCGAGCAGAGCGACGCCGACGCCGCGAGGAGCAACAACGTCAGGAAGAAGAACGCCGCCTCGATCAAATTCTCGAAAAGGTCAACCTGCACGGTTTGCATTCGCTCACCGAGGAAGAACGCCGTTTCCTGAACCGCGTCAGCGCCAAATACCGCAACCGGCATAGCTCGTAAACGGAAACAGGTACTTGCAGAGCGATGGGAAGCGGTTGGCTAGCGATTCGGTTCAGGCGGGGTGATATCGAGGACTTTGACTTCGGGTTCCTGTAAATCCACGAGAACAGGTTTCGGGGTTTGCGCGATGGCGAGGTTGCCCGCCAAGTCGCGCACCTCGAGGCGGAGATAGACCATGTAGGGCAAGTTGTCAGGCATTTTCCAGAGATAACGGCCAGTGTTGGGGAGGTCCGAGGCAATCACGTGCCAAGGACCGCTTTCCCGTTCGGCCCATTTGAGGGTGATGGGGTTGGCGGCGAGATTTTTGTCAGTAGCGCTCCACAATAGCACGAGCGTGTCGCGGCGTTGCGGGTCGGCTTCGACCGCATAGAGTTCGGCGTAGGGCGGCGTGACGTCCACTTCCACGCGCAGCTCCGGTGGTTCTCCTGGCTGAGGAGCAGCTCGCCCTAGTCCCACACGGCTCCGTACAACCAGGGTTAATCCGTAAACACCCTCGCCAGGAAACTCTATCAGCATAGGCGGCTGCAGATCAGGGTCATCGCCCGCTTTGAACCAGGTACGGCCATCATCTCGCGTCATCCACAACTCCACGCTCCCAACTCCCGAAGGCCCGACGCGCGAAACTTCGTACTGTAAGCTGGCACGAGTTGTGTTCAGGAACCGCAAGCCAGGGATCTGACCGCGGGAGCGCGGCGGATATGTCGAGGCGGATGCTGGGGCGACGGAACTGTCCCAGCTGGCTTCTGTTGTGGGCAACCCGCTGGTATCGGAGCGTGCGATAACCCGGGGTGTGGTTGCTTCCGCCGGCAAGTTGGTAGGCGGCGCGACTACAGCACGGTGCCCTGAAGTTGGACTGGTGGGATTGGGCGCAAAAGGTGGCGCTGCTCCAGGAGTTATTGGCCCAGCAGAGCTACCCCCTTGCGGGCCCTGCGGCGAAGACGCAGGAGGATTCCGATTGGTCGCGGGAAACGCCACTGGGCTTGGATAGCCATAACCAGTTCCCGTGGCCGTCGGCATTGGCGCGACTGTAGCCGATGAAGAATTTACGGGAGCGGGCGGGGGTGGCGGTGGGGGCGGTGCGAAGACAGCAGGTGCAGCACTACTGCTGTTCGCAACAGGTCTCACCAGATTCGGAGTTGCTGCAGTTGGCCCGCTGGCGACGTTAATGGCCGGCGTTACGGAAAGCTCGGCTTGGGCTTGGCCAACGTTCTCGGCTAAGTCCATGACTCGTAAACGCACCTGGACTCGTCCGCCTCCGGGAACAGGCCAACGTTTTTCTCCCCGAGCGACAGACGGAAGCACCGCCAACGGCGTCCAATTCCCTGACTGCGGATCGCGGTATTCCAGCTGAAAAGTGCGGAGGTCGAGGTATTCGTCTTCGATTTCCCATTGGACCGCCGCTTCTCCAGGGACGCTTGCCATTGGACGCAAAGTAACACGTGGGGGCTTGGTGTCCACGTATAAAACCAGCAGGGGCGGTCTTGTGCCCGGTGCCTTAGGTTCCACTCGGCCATCTCGGAAGTGAGCGACCAGGTCGAACCAATATATGCCATCGGCTGCCGCCACGAACATGACCTCTTTCTCGCTGGCCGGCACACTGGCGTAGAGCTGCCATTGCTGGCCTTGATCCGCCGAAACAAAAAGCTGCAACCGTTCTATCAATTCAGGTTGCTCGCACTGAATCGGGATCGGGATCTGCCGCTCGTTCATGAAGACAGGGCCAGCGGGCGGTTCGCTCCCGACTACGCCGCAAAACAGAAGCACTGCCAGTGCAGCTCCAGCCGTTGGCCTTCTCCTGCACAGCATCTTGCTGGGATTCGTGCCGTTGGCTTTTCTGGGCCAGCCGCTAGCCAAGAGCATTCCCATTCTCCGCCTCCCAGCCCTACCGTGCTGCACCGTTGGCAGAAAGTAGGTAAACTTTACGCTGGGTATCGAAAATATCGGCCAAACTGCCCGCTTCACTTTGAGAGAAATTACCGGCTCATTTGGCATCGCGGTAATGGCCCCACGGCCGGCCAGGGGTTTGCGATTTGCTTATAATCGGCAAAAGAGAAACTTGCCCTCCTCTGATGGCTTTGCACTTCGCGCGCAATCCTTGCAAGCTTTGCGGCGGCGTGGTACAAAGTAACTGTGACAGTAAAAAGCGCGTGTAGGCACCAGGCAAAGCGGGACGGAGACGCACCATGCGGGAGCAGAGAAGAGTTGGTCTGCGCGTCGAAAGGCTCGAGGATCGCTGCGTGCCCGCTGGCAGTGTTGCCCTCAGCCTGTTCGACCCAGACCCAAATGTTCAGGGAGACGAGATCGCCTACGTCGTGGGGGACGATTTCGATAATAACGTCATTATCGCCTTGGTGCCTCTGATTCAGGGTGCATATAGTGCACCGCCTTATTTCACTGACGTTACCCTTGCTTCTGGACGCTGGCTCTTCGTGTTTGACGGGGACGGCACGACCAGAGTAACTGGCGGCACGCAAGGTGACGGCGCGACCTGGGCAGCTACTATCATACAAGACGCGGCAGTGGTCAATGCTACGCAAATAGTCCTCAACCTAGCCCAAGGTTCCGATACTGTCCGAGTTAATTATTTCGACACCGATCCACTATCGCTGGGCGGGGGCGGGGGCGGAGGAGGGGGTGGCGGCGGCCAGCAAATTTTGCCTTGGACAGGTATCTTGCAATTCGCTTCCGGTGGCGGAAACGATACGTTCATCGCCGACCCTTCACTGCTGCCAGACATCATTCGGGTCTCAGGTGGAGGCGGCGGAGGGGGAGGAGGAGGGGGTGGTGGCACCCCGATTCCACACGTCTTGTTCTTCTCCACTGGCCCTATCGCGAACGATCCAAACAACAGTCCAGGAGTGCAACTGCTGCTCGGCTCCGGGGGCAACAAAACCGTAACTATTACTGGCGCTACCTTTCGAGGAGCTTTAGCCATCGCGGCTGGAGATGGCGACGATTCAATAACCCTCCAAGATGGCGTAACTGTCGCCGCTGATGTGCGCCTGATGCTGGGACGGGGTAATAATACAGCCCGACTCTCCAACAACGTGGTCATTAACGGCCATCTCTGGATGAGCGGTTCGGAAGGTAATGATCGCCTCGACCTGGATGGGTCAGCCCGACCTGTCGATATTGACGGTAACCTCAATTTCGTCGCGGGCAACGGTGCCAACCTACTAAGCATCATACGCAGCAATGTCAACGGCCAGCTCAACGTGCGGGCAGGCACAGGCAATGATCGTGTTCTGCTTAGGCAAAGTAACTTTGGGATCGGCCTTGACATTCGCACCGGGCAAGGAAATGACTCCGTGGAAATGTTTCGCTCTACGATGGGCGCCAATCCTAGCGACATCGGCCAGGTGAGTGGCGAGCTGCGCTTTGTTAAGACATCGGGCGATGGTACGCTAAAAGTATTGCAATCGGTGGTACACGGGGATTTATTTACCAGCCTCAACTCCGGAAACGACGCCGTCGTGATCCAGAACTCGCAAATAGATGGCGTTGCTAATCTTTACACCTACGGCCCTGGTGCGGACCGCGACATGGTGACGATATCCGGCTCCCGCTTCTATAGTCCACTCACTGTTCGGACTGGCATCGGCAACGACTCGATTAGTATAGCCGGGAGAAACCAATTTTTCGGCAATGTTTTGATAGATGCTAATTTGGGCAATGATGTAGTGCTAATCAGCAACAACACGTTTTATGGCAGTATAGTAGCTACGCTTGGTGCGGGAAATGATTATGGCAATGTCATTGGCAACAGATTCTTGGGAGCTAGTGCAACCATTGACGGCGGCAGCGGTCGCGATCAGATTTTCCAGTCGCGTAATCAGGGACGCTCATCTTTTCGCAATTTTCCCTAAACAGACCATCGAGCCATTCCCCTGAGCAACTGGCAGGGTTGAGCGTGGACATACTAATGGAATGGAGAAGAGGTATGATAAAGCACGCTGCGCTGGCATTAGAACTACTCGAAGATCGGTGCGTTCCCGATGGCAATGTCACCGTTTTTACCGACGGTTTAAATAACCTCATTATTCAAGGGGACGGTGCGAACAACGCCATTGTTATCGAGCAATTGGGTTCTACCGAAGCTCTAAGAGTTGGCGGCATTAATGCCACACTAATTAACGGTTCGGCT
>BEIM01000320.1 GCA_002898995.1 bacterium HR36 | reverse complement strand
GCATTTGCAGCGTTACCCTGTGGCTTATGAAAGCCTGGTGCGCTACTGGCATGACTATCGTGCCCACGACGTGGTGGCGTGCCCATCCGAGTTAGGCTGGCTGCTACCCGTGGCCTCGACGTTCCTGTATGCCTTGTCCCACGGCTTGACGGTGGTGCTGTACGACGCATTGGGTGGCAAGTTCGATGCGGAGAAATGGCTCAGCTTGTTCGAGAAATATCGCATCACCAACTTTACTGCACCGCCAACCGTTTATCGCATGCTGCTATTAGCCGCAGACGCTGCTCCCCGATTCGCGCTCAGCTGCTGGCGCCATGCGGTCAGCGCGGGCGAACCGCTGGCCCCCGATACCATCCAAGCCATGGAGCGGGTTTACGGGGTTACACCACTGGACGGAATCGGCATGAGCGAATGTATGGTCTATTGCTTCAACATGGTCGGACAGAAAATCAAGCGGGGCAGTTGTGGCCGGCCCGGGTTTGGCACCGTCATCGAGCTAATGGATGAGCGGATGCAGGCCGTGCCTGCCGATTCACCAGGAGTCTTGTGCGTTCGCCGGGACACCCATCCCGGCATGATGAAGGAATACTGGAACAAGCCGCAACACACTGCCGAGGTTTTCCGCGGTCCGTGGTATTGGTCGGGAGATGTGCTCATCCGCGACAAAGACGGCTATTTTTGGTTCCAGGGACGCGCGGATGACGTGATCAAGGCCAGCGGTTACCGCATCTCACCTTTTGAAGTGGAGTCAGCACTGCTGACGCATCCAGCTGTGCACGAGGCAGCGGCTGTGGAAAGCCCCGACCCGATTCGCGGTAGCGTCGTGAAAGCGTTCATCGTCTTGCGGCCTGGTTACACCCCGAGTGATGAGCTGGCCTCGCAAATTCAGCAGCATGTCAAAGGCCGCATCGCTCCGTTCAAATGCCCCCGCAAAATCGAATTCCTCGAAGCCCTGCCCAAAACCACCTCGGGTAAGATCCGCCGCCAGGAGCTACGCCAGCGCGAATTCACGGAGCCCTCAACTTCGGCACCGAACCCCGTCCATTAGTGCCCGGGCAGGAAGCGGAGCATGTAGAAGAAAATCGTGGCGATCCCGCCGAAACTCGTAGCCCAGAAGATGAACATCCACTTGATCAGGTCGAACTTCGTGGCTTCCAGCTTCACCTCCAGACGGTGGATCTCTCCCAGCAATTCCGTGCGCACTCGCTCGATCTTCTCGTGTAGTTCCGTGCGCACTTGCTCGATTTTCTCGTGCAACTCCGCTCGCACTCGCTCGATCTTCTCGTGCAGTTCCGCTCGCACTTGCTCGATTTTCTCGTGCAATTCCGCTCGCACTTGCTCGATCTTCTCGTTCGTTGCTGCTTGAGCACGCTCCAGATCCTGCTTCGTCGCCGCCCGTTGCTGAACGTTGTCCTCCATGTAGCGGATTAACGCCCGCGCCTCCGCCTCCCCTAGCTTCGGCTTGAGCAATTCATACAGCTCTAAAGCGGTGGACATACTCTTTCTCTTCCTGCCTTGCTGCCGCCACTGAATCATTGTATCCAAAAAACGCCCGCCCGTGCTACTGCACAAGCTGGGCGCAAACCGGTTACATTCCAACACGCCACGCGCCCGTGTGCTACTCATCTTGGCAATGTAGCGTGGCAATGTTTTATTGGTGACCCGCGCGGCCTTGACCACCGGCCCTCTCAATGCCCGGGCAGGAAGCGGAGCATGTAGAAGAAAATCGTGGCAATCCCGCCGAAACTCGTAGCCCAGAAGATGAACATCCACTTGATCAAATCGAACTTCGTGGCTTCCAGCTTCACCTCCAGACGGTGGATCTCTCCCAGCAATTCCGTGCACATTCGCTCGATCTTCTCGTGTAGTTCCGTGCGCACTCGCTCGATTTTCTCGTTCGTTGCTGCCTGAGCACGTTCCAGATCCTGCTCCGTCGCCGCTCGTTGCTGAACGTTGTTTTCCATGTACATGGGAGTCGCGGGCTCCTCCATAGCTCACGCCTTCTGCTGGAGCGAAGTCTCCAGCTTGGGACCGAGCGCAGGCGCAAACTCCACGATGGCAACCGCCGTCGCCTATGGAATAATTTTGTTCAGCGGATATTCGACAATGCCGCAACCGCCAGCTTCTTTGAGTTTCGGGATGATCGTGCGTACCAAACTTTCGTCAATGATCGTGTTGACGGCATACCAGTCGGGATCGGAAAGTGAAGATACGGTCGGCTTCTGCAAAGCAGGTAGAAGCGCCAACACAGCTTGCAGGTGGTCTTTGTGGACGTTCAGCATCAAGCCGACTTTGCCTTCCGCCTGCATAGCCCCCTTGAGCATGAGGAGAATGTTTTCCATTTTGCGACGTTTCCAGGGATCGCGGGCCGCGTCGGCGTTGGCAATGAACCGGGTGGTGCTTTGCAGCACTTCGGCGACAATACGCAGGTTGTTGGCTCGCAGCGAACTGCCCGTTTCAGTGACCTCAACAATGGCATCCGCCAAACGAGGCGGTTTCACTTCGGTTGCGCCCCAGCTGAACTCGACAATCGCTTCCACACCTTGTTGCGCCAGCCAGCGCTTGGTCAGGTTCACTACCTCGGTGGCGACGCGTTTGCCTTGCAGGTCTTTCACCGATTGAATAGGAGAATCGTTAGGCACCGCCAGCACCCAGCGCACTGGCCGACGGCTGATTTTGCTGTACACCAACTCCGCTAATTCCACTACCTTTGCGTCCTGTTCCAGGATCCAATCGTATCCAGTTAGGCCGCAATCCAACACACCATCCTGGACGTAGCGCGCCATCTCCTGGGCCCGCAGCAGTGTGCACTGGATTTCTGGGTCGTCTATCGTTGGGTAGTAGCTGCGACTGGTAAAGGTGATGTTGTAGCCGGCCTTGCGGAAGAGTTCCGCTGTCGCCTCTTGCAAACTTCCGGCGGGCAGTCCCAGTTTCAATAAGCGTTCGCTCATGGCTGCTTGGACATCTCCTTGGGTATGTGCGGCACTAGCGAGTTGGCTCGCGATTTTTGCGAGAAAATGCAGTGCGCCGAAAAGGACGGGCGACATTCCCCGGACCACGTTGGCTAGGGCGGTGTGAGTTATTGTAATGGGCAAACCGACGAGTGTTGCTACAGGTTTGGCGAGGAAGTTTTCACTCGCCGTCATCAATGCACAACTAGTTCCCCATTGGCAACGCATAGCCCGCATTTTTCAGGCCCGGTGCACGGCAAATGCGAAAGTGTGTGCAAATCTCACTGCATGAACTCTGGGTGTTCTTGCAAAAGCGGTTGGTTTGCCGCAGTGGTCTGAGGCCCGCCGCTGGTGAATGTTTCGCGGGACTCGTTTCGCAGCGGCAACGTCAAGGCAACGCCGTGGATCATCTGGACGTCTCGCCGGCCCCAATGAAAAACACACTATCGCATCCCGCCAGGCCAGGCACCCGCGACCTCCCTAACTCCCCTGTGGCGGCAAACGTGCTCAAATCATGTAGTACCAGCCCTCCGGGTCCGGGCTGGCTTGACGGCGTGGGCAATGCGGACAGAGGTCGCTGCCAAGCTGGGTGTAGGCGTGGCGGACGGCGACGAGCGTGCTCGACCAGGTGGCGTGGGTTTCGAGAAACAAATGGTCGCGACCGAGACGGTGAATCAGCCGGCTGCGCTCGAGGGCTTCCGCCAGATCGCGCCGCACCCCGCAGAAATAGACGGTGATGTTGCGCGCTTGCATATCGGCCACAAAGTCATCGAGCAAGCGCAAGCAGACCGCATCGGGATTCCGAGCGCGTTTCAGCCGCAAGACGATGATCCGCGTCAGAGGAGTGCACTGGCTGCGAATGGCGTCGAGATGTTTTTCCAGATCATGAGCCGAACCAAAGAATAGCTCTCCCTCCAGGTTGAACAGGAGCAACCGATAGCAAGGCGGATCGGTGGGTTGAGCCTCGCGAATGACGCGCTGGGGCGTTACCGTAAGCCGAGCCATGTGCACGTGGGCAGCCCGGGGCACGTAGAACAGGAACGAGCAGAAAGTGCCGATAAGGATGCAAAATTCAATGGAGATCAGCACGGCTGCCAGGGCCGTGATCAGCACAATCGCCGCGTCAAACCGCGAGGCGCGGACGTAGTAAGCCAGCTCGCGAAAATTGACCATGCGGAAGGCGGTGACAATGAGGATTCCCGAAAGCGCGGCCCGCGGAACATAGGGCGCATACGGCGCAAAGAGTATGACGGTCAAAGCGACAGCAGCGGCGGCGATGACCCCAGACCACTGGCTGACTGCTCCTGCCATCTGGTTGATCGCCGAACGCGTCAATGAGCCGGAGCCTGGCATGCAATGGAAAAACGAGCCAGCGACATTGGCCACGGCTTCGCTGAGGCATTGTTGATGTACATCGAGTTTCTGGCGGGTCTGGGCAGCAATGGCTTTGGCCATGGCCAGCGCTTCCAGCAGGCCGAGGATAGCGATAGCCAGCGCACTGGGAGCCAGTTGGGTAACCAGTTTCCAATCCCAGGGCGGCAAACCGGGTTGCGGCAAACGGCGGGGCATTTCTCCTATGGTCC
>BEIM01000319.1 GCA_002898995.1 bacterium HR36 | reverse complement strand
TCTGGTGATTCGCCCCGATGGAGGAGCGGTGGCCTTTCGCTCAGACGCTCTAGGAGCGGACGATCTCTGGTTGGCCAGTGCGGACGGCCGACAATTGATGCGTTTGACCACGGGCAATCTGCGCCCGCATCAGCTCACCTGGACGCGATCAGGGCAGATCCTGTTTTTGGATCGAGAAGGAACGTTGCGCGTTGTACGGCCGAGCACGGTTAGCTCGCCAACCAATCCCGGGGAGACGGTCCCTGGGCGCATCAAGTTCGAAGCCCGCCTCCGAGTAGAACGGGGAGAACTTTTCCGTGAGATGTTTGCCGAAAGCTGGCGGAAACTGCGACATCACTTTTACGACCCGAAACTGCACGGGGCCGATTGGGAAGCGGTGCGTTCCAAATACGGCGCAATCCTGCACCACCTTGCTTGCGTGGAAGATTTTTACGACTTGGTGAGCTTGATGCTCGGGGAACTCAACGCCTCACATCTGGGCATCGGCGGCCGTCAACGCAGTCCACAAGAGCAAACGGCGGAGTTAGGCATCGTCTGGGATGAAAGTTATCCCGGTCCGGGCTTGCGGGTTCAGGAAGTCGTCAAAGGCGGGCCTGCGGATCGGAAAGGCCTGGATCTGCGACCAGGCGATTATGTGCATGCCATTGATGATGTGGTGCTGGGCGAAAAAGTCAATTTGAGCCAGTTGCTCAACGACAAGGCAGACGAGCCGGTGCGATTGCGCGTGAGTGCGACGCCCATGGGCCAGCTCACTCGCACCGTGGAAATTCGTGCTGCGCGCCGTCAGGACCTCCTCAACGCCTACTATCACCGTTGGGTGGAGCAGAATCGGCGTAAAGTCGAGGAGCTTTCGGGCGGCCGACTCGGTTACATTCACCTGCGGGCCATGGATTTGGCCAGCCTGGATGAGTTTGTCCGCTCCCTTTACACGGATAACTTCGACAAAGATGGGTTGATTATTGACGTGCGCTACAACGGCGGCGGTTTCACCCACGATCAGGTGCTGGCTTATCTGGGAGGGAAGGAACATACCTATTTCGTCACCCGCGAAGGTCAGTTCGGAACTGTGCTGCGTTCCTATGACCGCAAATGGACGAAACCGCTGGTGGTGCTTTGTAACAATCGCTCCTTCAGCGACGCCGAGATTTTCCCCAACGCCGTCCGAGAATTAGGACTGGGCAAACTCGTCGGTCTGCCGACCGGCGGCCTGGTGATCGGCACGATTAACGAGCAGTTGATTGACGGTTCGTTTTTCCGTGTGCCGCGCCTCGGCGTGTACACCGCCCAGGGAGTCAACATGGAGAAAGCGGGAGTCGTGCCCGACGTAGTTGTCGAGCCAAACCCAGACGACCTTCTCCGCGGCCACGATGCTCAGCTGGTGAAAGCGGTGCAGGTGCTCCAGGAAGAAGTCCGCGCTTACTTTGCCAAACGCAAGCCCGTGCCTATTCCCGTGCCTAGCGTTTCCGAACCGCGCTGAGCCGCTGCTACCCAGGCCCGCGATGGATCGCCCCTTGATCAGCCGTATGCTACCACCTTTACCGCGTCTGCGGCTTTACCGGAGGAGGTTTGTATGGCGGCAACTGCTTCAGGAGGTTTAGCTGCTGTGATCGCGCTAACAATTGGCGGTGTCGTAGCGTCAGAGTCTGCACATGCTGCCGCGCTACATTCAGCGGAAACTCCTCGTCGCGTATCTTTGCCTCGAGTTCGCGCTTGTCGTTGTACATCTCGTCCACCGGGCTTGGCTTGCCCGGGGCTGGCAGGATGGCCTGTGCCTCCTGGGAAACCTTCGCCAATTCTACGCCCAACTTGCGTGTTTGCTGTTGTGCCTGATCCAATTCCTCGCGGCGTTTGCCCGCCCTTTCATGCAGGTCATCGAGCTGTTTGGCTAACGCTACCAAAGAGGGCTTACCCGGACCACCATTCTCCAACTCGTTTACACGGCGCCGCGCTTCGCTTACCGTGATGGTTTCTTGTGGCTTCAACGCCTTGCCCTCGCTTCGCACTTCCCAAACAAAAGGACGCGCGCCCTTCACCTTTTCTTGCAACAAACCGGCCAGAATGTTGCGCATGGAGTCCCAGCGGCCTTGTTGCTGCTTGAGTTGATTCTCGATTTTTTGCGCGTCGTCGCGAAATTGCCTCCACTCCAGCACCATCCATGTGATAGCTCCCAGCAGCACAAGGCTGATCACCGTATTGATCACCACCAGCGTTTTCCCGAACCAACTCATGATGCCTGTCTCCCCGCGCTAATATCTCCGTAGGTACCTCGGGCCGAAGCGTAGCCGGTTCACGGGACGCGAGCCAGTTGCTTCTCCATGTCAGTAATGCGCTGTTCTAGCTCCTGACACTGTTGCAAGAGCTTGTCGCGAGTCTCCTCGAAATGCCTCCGCTCCGCGACCATGTCCTCGTAGCGGGCATTCGTCAACTGTAACGAAGCGAAAGCTTCATTCAGCCGGGCGTACCAGAAAACAATTTCCAAACGCCTAGCGTGAATCAGGGCCTTCACGTTGTCATGTTGCGCCAATTCCGTGTCCACTTGCTTTTGCAGGGCCGTCAACCGCTCGTTCGCTTGCCTGATGTCCTCTTCCAGGCGGCGCCGGCGAATCTCCAGTTCCCGCCGGCGATTGAGTAAGGTTTGCTCCTCGATGGCCAATTCCGTCCTGACCCGGCCAATGCGCTCTTCCACCAGCCTGCGTACATCATCGTAACTCAAGCCATACCGCTGCTTGATTGCATTGGTCTTGTCTGCATCGGCCAGGAGCTCCGGATTTTCCGGCGGGAAGAGGATTTGCAATAGGGCCAGCCGCAAAGCCTCCTCCGACTGAGGCGGATTTCTTTTCAGCTCCTCCATCTGGGCAGCGTAATCTTTTCCCATCTTTGCGTATAACTCCGCAGTGGACACGCCATCACGTTGTGCTTCCAGACTGCGCAACGCTTGTTGCCAAGATATGCGTGCCGGGTAAACCTGCGCTAAGAGATACAACATCACGATCGCCGCTACCACATTTAGAAACGCCAGGATGCGACTAAGAATGCTCATCGGCCTCCCCCCGCCCGCTGGAGTCTTTCTGCTGCCAGTTTCTCCTAGCGATACCCTGTGCTCCAATCGCAAGGATGTTATCTCTGCTGCAATCTTAGCAAACAAGGTGTGGGTCTTTCAAGAGGTCAGAATCGGGAAACAAGGAATTTGGTTCCGAAAGTAGCAACCGCACGAGCAACACGGAATGTAAAGGCACAAATCATAGCACCGACCAGCGTGTCCAGGGTGCTTTGCATGGGTGGGGCGCGTAGTGGCATTCGTGAGGTGGGACAACGCCTGTGCCAAATGACCACATCAAGAGCACTTCGGCTTCCTCAGGTGAGTCAAGCATCCGCAGCGCATACGCGTCTCAGTGAGTTCCATTCGGTACATCCTCGCTTCCACGGCCTCCGTTGCCGCGCGAATTTCTTCAACCTCCGCGGCTCCCACCGCTCCCGCTCACTGGCGCTTGGATTTTTAGCCCAGTCGGCACGAGAATACAGATGCCTATTAGAAACTTCGTCCGCGGCCGCGCAGCCGCCCCAGGACGTTCGGGCCAGTGCCCACGAGGTTAATGACACTTTCGAACACTTTTTCGGTGCCCCCTCAGCCGCGCTGGGACGTTCGGCCTTGCACTTCGCAGTTGATGATTCCTTGCCGCGGCGACTTTTGCCGCAATCGCTGAGGGGCGTTGGCATGTTCGGGGACATGGAACGCGCGGGGGCGGTGGGCGAAGTGTGTTAGCGGCCGAGGTCGCCGATGTACCACAGCCGTACGGTTTTGTCCGCGCTGCCCGAAACGACGTAGCGGCCATCGGGACTCACCGCCACTCTCTTTACCCAATGTCCCAGTATCGTGAAGCGGCGGACTTCCTGCCCCGTCCGCAGGTCCCACAAACGCACCGTTTTGTCGACGCTGCCCGAAACCACGTGGCCGCCATAGGGACTCACCGCCACGCTGTACACCGGCGATTCGTGCCCCGTGAAGCGGCGGACTTCCTGCCCCGTCTGCAAGTCCCACACACGCACGGTGCTGTCCCCGCTTCCCGAAACCACGTAGCGGCCATCGGGACTCACCGCCACGCTGCTCACCCAACTTTCGTGCCCCGTGAAGCGGCGGACTTCCTGCCCCCTCTGCAGGTCCCACAGACGCACCGTTTTGTCGAAGCTGCCCGAAACGACATAGCGGCTATCGGGACTCACCGCCACGCTCCACACCAAATCTCCGTGCCCCGTGAAGCGGCGGACTTCCTGCCCCGTCTGCAGGTCCCACACACGCACCGTGTTGTCGTTGCTTCCCGAAACCACATAGCGGCCATCGGGACTCACCGCCACGCTGCTCACCCAATTTCCGTGCCCCGTGAAGAGGCGGACTTCCTGCCCCGTCTGCACGTCCCACAGACGCACGGTGCTGTCTCCGCTGCCCGAAAGCACGTAGCGGCCATCGGGACTCACCGCCACGCTGCTCACCCAAGCTTCGTGCCCCGTGAAGAGGCGGACTTCCTGCCCCGTCTGCAGGTCCCACAGACGCAGC
>BEIM01000318.1 GCA_002898995.1 bacterium HR36 | reverse complement strand
CAACGGGCAGATTCAGGTTTAGCGGAAGAAGCAAGGCGAGCCCCGCCGCCGGTAGAGCGTGTCATCGAAGCCATCTGCTTTGTGGAGGGAAAACCCCTTACCGCCAAACGAGCGGCGGAGATTATCCCCGGTCTGACCGAAGACCAGTTCTCCCAAATTATCGGCCAACTCCAGCGACGGTATCGGGAACAGGGTCGGCCATACGGTTTTGTTCGGCAAGGAGAGGGTTATCTCCTAACCCTGAGGCCACAGTACCGCTTCCTCATCGAAAAGCTCTACGGCGAAAGGAAGGAAACAACCTTATCCTTAGCGGCAATCGAGGTGCTGGCTATCGTGGCCTACAGGCAACCGGTGTCGCGGGGCACGATAGACGCTCTGCGGGGTCGGGACAGTACAGCGGTAATTCGGCAGCTGTTGCGCCGCGGCTTGATCGCGGTGCACACTGGGGAACCGCCGCCCACTGCTCCCTCTACAGAGCCGCAATCCTCTTCACATACGCAGGCAGAAGCAATGGCGGCTAGCGGCCCGGCAACGCTGCCGGAAGACCGCGCTCCCATCCCTGACAACTCCGGTACCGATAACGCGGCTCAAGCCACGGCGGCATCACGGCAAGCCCGTCGCGAAGCCCACTACATAACCACACCGCGCTTTCTTGCTCTGTTCGGATTACGAGACCTTAGTGACTTGCCGCGCACCGATGATCTGCAAGTGCTCTAACGGTACAGACGAATTACGGTTGCTGGACGATGTAATCGAGAATTGGGGGCGAATACAACAAAGGATGAGCAGCGGAGGTCAGCCCGCCAGGACGCGCATGGGCATCAGCCTGCCTGCTCGCAGGAATAATCTTCGCCCAGGCAGTGTGCATGAGCTGGCCTTAGTCAGTCTGGCGATGAGCACTCGCGGACTCTTCAGCCTGTCCACGTTGTGACAAGGCGGAGACAGAACATGGCCCAGGATATGAGCGGCGGACGTCAGCCCGAGGTGCCTCGTACAGGCTATCGGCCCCTGGCCCCTGAAGAAGCCATGCACCGGCTCAACGTGATCATGGCGCACCTGTGGATGGTGAGGCGCTTTCTTAAACATGCGGAAGAACTTGAGCAAGCCCCCCATCTGCACGAGGTGCATCGGGTGATTTTCGATTACGTGCGAGCGGTGGAACCAAGTTGGCAACGCCGCGACGCCCGAGAATACTTACGGCGGGCACGGGGCAAGTGGCCTAAGCTCCAGCGCGTTGCCGAACTCCTGAGCCAGGAATATCGCCAGGTTTCCGACCACACCAATTTTGAAATGGCCGCCTTGTCGCTAAGCGGGTGTGTGCAACAAATCGCCGAGATTCTCAACGCCGTGTCAACCACTCCCAGCGGGAGTATTTCTCCCGCACCAGGCGCTGGGCCAGAGTCATTAGCCCATCCTGCAAAGGCGGACCCATGTGATCACTCCGATACCAAGGAGCATCTGATGCAGCAAATGCTTGGCGCAGACAGGCCACCAACTGGCTTCGCTGCAGAGGAAGATTCGTAAGAAAATCACGGTGTGAGCGACCGCGGCGATACTCTGGAACACGAGACGGCATCGGTAAGTAACGCTCCGCTAACTCAACATCGAACCCATATAAGAGTGTGCCGTGATGTAAAAAATAGCGCCGTAGCCGGCGCTGCGAATTTCCAGAAACCTTCCGCTGTTGCCAGACGAGATCGCTAGAGCTAGCTAACTGAATATCGAGTTCGTAGCCGCGGAGCTGTTCGGCCAGGCATCGCAAAATCGCCTGCATCGATCCACGAACTTCAAGCGGGTTCGTGCCGCTCATCGGCAAGACCAGCGAAAACACGAGGCAACCTGGGGCCAGCACTACGCTCCCGCCACCACTGCAGCGCCGGCCTATCGGCACGCCGTCTCTGCGACACGCATCCAGCCAAACCTCCTCGGCCACCTTCCCATTCATGCCGACGACAACACTGGCTCTAGTTACCTCCCACAAACGCAACACTGGGCCACCTTCCCCTTGCTCCGCCTGCATGAGCAGGGCTTCATCTAACGCTAAGTTCTCCTCAATACTAGGCAGAGTCACATCGAGCCAGTGCATAGATATTGCCGCGGTATATGGCCGGACTTCCAACATGATACTTGCATTAGATATTGGTAAGGAGCAGTCAAGCGCCTGGACACAACGGCTGCAATGTTACCGCTGCTTTTTCCGGACTAGCCTTGTGCTTTTGGGCCCACACCGCCGGGCTGACGCTCCTGCTCCACTGACCCTCGGCTACAGGGAACCCGATTCGGTTATGTCAGCGCTGCCGTTCGTGAGCTTCACGGAGCAAGTCTATGACTTCTTCAACGCTGGCCTCGGGCAGCGATTTTCCCTTGCGCCTCAATGTTTCGGTAACGTGAATGGCCGCATCTACCATGCGCTCGTGCGTCTCCTGCGACCCCCCGTACAAAACATAATGCTCCCCAGTGGTCAAGCGAATGTGCTGGTCCTGGTTATCCAAACCGATGCCAATCAAGCCAACGATTTGTTGCTGCTCTTGCCGTTTTGGTCGGGAGGGTTTCTTGGTCACGCCGTTCCCTTTCGTGTTCGTGGGACAAGCTGCCGACTCTGTTGCAGTATACCGTGCGCCTCTTGCGGTAGTCAATAGGAGGAGAAGCCAGGGCAAGGGTTCGACCGGGGGCTAGCGTTGTCAGAAAAAAGCGCTGGCCGCTTTGCCAGTTCGCCAGCGCAGCTGTTTGTCCCGAAAGAACCACTGCCGTGTATGGGCCCGGGCATTGACCAGCAAAAAGAATAAACTAACGGAATAAAGGCCGGGGCGTGGCTGAGAAATAAACACGAGTCACACGACGTGTCAAAACGCGCCGGCGCCGACACCAAGACCAGTGGAGCAAAGCCATGGCAAACGGCCGGGCGGCATCTTTGTTCCATGCTGAAGGCCGACTGCGGCAAGAGTGTTTTAGCCTGCCGGCACTGCGAGCGCTACGCGCTGCCGTCGATGCGGCCATACGCACTTGCTGGCCCAGCATTCGCAGTCCGCATTTGTTTATCGGCTTGTTGGAAGAGGCGGACGAACCTATTGCGCAATGGCTGGAACGCAATCAGCTGCAAGCAAGCCAGTTGCGGCAAACCTTCCTTGAGCTGTTTGACATGTCGCATGAGCTAACGCCACCGCAGTTGCAGCTGCACCGAAGCTATTTCTCCGAGCATTTGCTGCAAATCTTGGAACAAGCGCAGCAACGCGCTCAACAGCGTGGTGATGCACTTGTTACCACTGCGGACCTGCTGGCCACGGTGCTTACCAGTGAGCCCAGCGTGATTGCCGAATGTTTGCGCCGCGAGGGTTACGATGTCGCACCGTTGAGAGAGTCCGTCCAGAATCTCTGAGCCGACCTGCGGCGAGGGAAAAGGCAGAGATCACCTGGTGCGGCAACTTTTTGCCAGGGACAGTAGGCCAATGTTATGCCTAATCGTAGAGAGTGGCTGCGGGACTTCGGTGGTTGGAGAAGAATCGTGGTGAATGGATTATGGGAAGCCCAACAAGGACCCGAACCACGGTAGTTTTGCTTTGCGTTAGCCTTAATCCGAAGAAGTAGGAAGCATCACGCAGGCTGTCGCAATCAAGATGGTGTGACTGACGCAGAATATTTTCCGGTGCAGTTTGCGGTCCGATCGCGGTCGCAACTTAACTGACCAACACCTCCCATTCCAGGGCCGAGCAAGAGAGGAGGTTCGGCGGTGGTTACGAGTATACGTGCGGACTGTGGCTGGGCCACGCACTAGACGGAGAGGCATTGCGAAGTATTTTTAGGCAAACGCAGTGGCTCACTGCGGTCCTGCAAAGCTCGCCATTTCAGAGATTAGCAATTCTTATCGCACGGGATTTGACAAATGGGCTTGGGTTTCGTACATTGCATCGGCGATTCAGGTTAGTCGGGGGCCGCGGCGCAACCTTACGTGCACCTGAGAGATTTTTTACCGTCTCTGGTTGGCGCTGGCTTCCAGCTCAAGCAAGGAGTACGATCGAGATGGCGAAGAAATACGTGTATTTCTTCGGTGGCGGCAAAGCGGAAGGCACCGCCGAAATGCGTGATTTGCTCGGTGGCAAAGGGGCCAACCTAGCCGAAATGACCAACATTGGCCTGCCTGTGCCCCCGGGTTTCACCATCACCACAGAGGTTTGCACTTACTACTACGCCCACAACCGCACTTATCCGCCAGAGCTCAAAGCACAAGTGGATGCAGCGCTGCGGCGTGTTGAGGAGCTGGTGGGAGCCCGCTATGGCGACCCGGAAAATCCATTGTTAGTTTCCTGCCGTTCCGGCGCGCGGGCGAGCATGCCAGGTATGATGGATACTGTTCTCAATATTGGTCTTAACGACCGCACCGTGCAGGGGTTGATTGAACAGACCAAGAACGAGCGGTTCGCTTGGGACGCCTACCGGCGGTTTGTGGCCATGTACGGCGATGTGGTTCTGGGGTTGAAACCTCAATCCAAGACCGAGATTGATCCCTTCGAGAAAATCCTCGACGATATGAAGCATCGCCGCGGTGTACGTTACGACACGGAGCTAA
>BEIM01000317.1 GCA_002898995.1 bacterium HR36 | reverse complement strand
AGCGCTACGCCTGAACTTCGTGCCCGTGAAAGCCTTGCTGGGTGAGCAGCAGGACAATCTTGAGTTTAGGGACAAAAATGTGTCGGCAAGGCCTGACATGCTCGGGCGGGTGCGCGACTGGTTAAAGGATCCGCGCTTCTGGTTGTTGGTTTTGTTCATCCTGGCGGCTATCTTAGCCTGGAGTTTGTATCGCGCGACGCAGAGTGCCAAAAAGACTAAGGAATTGGCCGAATAGCGATGGCCATGTCGGACTAGCTGGAAGTTGACTAAGATGGTTTTAGTCAGCCGCGGCGAAGGTTTTGGCTCTTGGCAAAGGAACGGACGGAAAAGCAGGGCTTCACACAATGCGAGCGGGAGTAGCGAGGTGGTGGTGGATTGGTTTGCTGGTGGCGCTCACAGTGCGAGTGGGCTGGCTAGCGACGCTGGAAATCCCTGACGCACTGGACGGGCCAATGGAGACACTCCTACGTCGGGATGAGGCGGTGCGCCACGGCACGACCCCGACCGGCAGCCCACCGCAAACGGAAATGCATACCGCGATAGAGGCAGTATCTTTAGTGGACACGGACTCGCTCACGTGGCGCTACGTAGTCCGGCCAGCGGTACAACCATGGCAGCGCCTGACCGAGGCCAGATTAGTGCGGTGGTACTGGCTGGTGGGTGGTTGGCAAGGGTTATTGCAGGCGCTAGCGTGTGCAGCATTGACTGCAGCAGCCTGGCAAGCTTTCGGGAGCCGGGTATTGAGCCTGGTAGCGGCAGTTCTGGCGGCGGGCCAGCCCAATAGCTTGTTGCATCTGTTGGTTGTCGGAGATTTTTCGTTGGTGCATTGCTTAGTTAGTAGTCTGCTGGTGGTGACCTTGTGCTCCGCCCGAAGCGGTGGGGTGTTTACTCCGTTGTTGGTGGGCATATTAAGCGGTGCCCTCTTCCTGATACGGCCGGGAACGTTTCTAGTAGTTAGCCTGGTGTTGGTATGGTATTTCTGGCAAATGCGGCGAGTTCCCCGCGGGTGGTTAGCTGGCTTGATTGCCTTCCTGGCGGTGGTGAACTTGGTGGGGACGTGGTTTGCTTGGCATTGGTGGCGTACGGGGGAGCCCATGCCCATAGCCGCGACGTTCTGGCAATATCATTATGAAGGCTTGCCTCACGCTGCACGCCCCCAGCTGGCCCGTGAGCTTCCCTGGCAGGAAATGGCAGTCCAGGTGCGTAACGCTTGGGCCGAGTCATTCGCGGCTTGTCTCAAGCATCGGTTGACGGTTTGGGTGGAAGCGCTACTCGGTCAGCCTGGTACGCAACTCCCAGCACCACCTTGGTTCGAGCCCTTTCTGCAATCGGGGGGCTTGACCGCGTGGCGAATATTGTTCGCGCTGGGACTGATAGTGGGTTGGCGTTGGTCGTTTCCGTGGTATCGGGAGCATCGTCCGATTACCTTCCTGGCCCTGGGCCTTCCCGTAGCCTATGCTCTGGGGCCGGTGGAAGGAGTGCGCGAAGGTTTGGCGTGGGCCGAGCCAGCTTTCGTGCTATACGTGGCGCTGGCCATAGTGGGAGCTTTGCCTGGGGTTGCACAGCGCCTGTTTGCTGACGGCGGCGCAGCAAATCTTAGCGCAACAAACATTGGCCAAACAAACGACGTCAACGATTCGCATTGACCAGGCAAAGCAAATGCGCCAAGATAAGTGTTGCACACAAAGACCCGATGAGTTTGCGCACTGCTCATGCCGACCCCACGAAAGGAGCCGCCATGGAAAACTCCCAGCCGATCCTGAGTGTATCGGGAATACGAGGAATTGTCGGAGCCAGCCTGACGCCGGAACTGGTGGCCCGGCTGGTGGAAATCTGGTCGGCAACTTTTAGGGGCGCGGTGGTGCTGGGGCGGGATAGCCGGCCGAGCGGCGGCGAATTGCAGGAGGCAGCTCGCGATGTGTTACTAGCAGGCGGGCACGCCGTGCATGAAGTGGGGATTGTGCCAACGCCGACACTAGGGCGAGCAGTTCGCCAATTGCAAGCCCGCGCTGGCCTGCAGATTACCGCCAGCCACAATCCGCCGCAATGGAATGGATTGAAGCTTTTCAATGCTCAGGGGCGAGCTTTGCCTCCCCAGGAAGCAGCTCCATTGCTGCAACAGTTTCGCGCAGTACTCGAAGCCGATGCCGCGGTATCAACATCGCGAAGTGCGAGATCGGTGGCTGACAAGCGACCGAGCGTTGAAAGCGAGATTGTGGATTGGCGTGAGCGCGCCTTGCAGGAGCATGTGGAAGCGGTGCTGGCATGCGTGAATAATGAGACCATCCAGCGGCGGCGGTTTCGCGTGCTGGTGGATGGCAACGGTGGAGCCGGCGGGCCACTGGCTACGCACCTCTTGCACGCCCTCGGCTGCCAGGTAGTCCCGGTGCATTGCGAACCTGATGGTGTCTTTCGCCACGAGCCAGAGCCTACCCCTGCGGCGCTACGAGAAATTGCTCCTCTAGTAGTCCAATGCGGCTGCGATGTCGGTTTTGCTCTCGACTCTGATGCGGATCGCTTGGTGCTGATGGACGAAACGGGACGGTGTTTGTCTGAGGAAATGACCCTGGCCCTGGCCGCGGAAGCACGATTACGGCAGCGTCCCGGTCCGATCGTGGCGAATCTTTCCACCTCCTTGATGGTCGAGGTCTTGTGTCAGCGCCGCGGCTTTGCGTGTTACCGTACGCCTGTCGGTGAAGCCCACGTCGTGGATGGCATTCTCGCTAGCGGTGCGGTTCTCGGTGGCGAAGGGAATGGCGGGGTGATCGATCCGCGCGTCGGACTGGTGCGCGACCCATTCGTCGGCATGGCTCTGGTGCTGGAATTACTAGCGGAGTTGGGCAAGCCCCTTTCTACGTTGTCTGCTAGTTTGCCGGCGTTCGTCATGCGTAAGGAAAAGCACGCTCTCGAACAAATCACCTGGCACGAAGTACGCAAACGCTTGCTTGCGGCCATGACGGGGGCGGACGTGGATGACCGCGATGGCCTCTATTTTCGCTGGCCTGACCGCTGGTTGCATGTTCGCCCCAGCAACACTGAACCAGTTGTCCGCATCCTTGCCGAAGCTCCTTCCGCAGAGCAAACTGATAGCTTGGTGCAACTCGCCCGCGCAGCGCTCATCGCCTAAAACAGGGAGCATCCCCATGAGCAGAAACTACCGCACCCACTATCCGCGTCCGCCTGGTCGCAAATCGAATTGCCTTTCCTGGACCGCCCTGCTCATTGCTACGCTGCTTAGTGCAGCCCTGCTTTCCGCTCAGCTTCCCACCGATGTCCAGCGCCAGGAAACACTCGCATACTTGTTCGCCTTGCAAAAGCCCGACGGCAGTTTCGGCCAGAATCGGCTGGTGCCGAAAAGCGATTTGGCCACGACTTCGGCAGCGGTACGGGCCATCATTTACTTTGGCGGGCAGGTGCCGCAGGCCGAAGCATGCCGGAAATACTTGCGTGCGTGTCAGAATGCCGACGGCGGCTTCGCCAACACTCCCGGCGGTTCCTCGGAAGTGCGCATCACCGCCCTGGCTGTCCTCGCGCTTGTAGAGCTCGGCGAGAAGGATAAGTCCGTCCTCGGCCGGGCTATCAAGTACCTCGAAGCCCACGCAAAAACTTTCGAGGAAATTCGCATCGCTGCTGCCGCCTTCGAAGCCCTGCACCTGCAGCCGAGCAAAAAGACCCTCAAGGCCTGGCAGCAGGAAATCCTGCGGAGGCGCAATCCCGATGGTACCTTCGGTACCGGCGGCGATGTTCCCCGCGACACAGCCAGCGCCGTCGCTTGTTTGTTACGGCTCGGCTTGAGCGTGGAAAACCGCGAAACCGCAGCGAAAGCCATCGTCGCTGGCCAGCGCCCCGATGGAGGTTGGGGGCGCGAAGGCCAACCCTCCGACCTCGAAACCACCTACCGCGTCATGCGCGCTTTCTTCATGCTCAAACACCAACCTGCTCTCCCAGCAGTCGCCAAGTTTGTTGCCAGCTGTCGGTCCCAGGAGGGCGCTTATGCCCTTCGGCCCGGGGAGGTTCCCAGCCCCCAGGCCACTTATTTCGCCTCGGCCATTTTCCATTGGCTCAACCACTGGCCCCAATAATCCCCCAGCTCACGCTCCCTATCGCTCTCACCAAACCCGCTAGTGTCATCAAAAACGCGAAAAGAATGCGAAAATCGTCCCTCTTCTCCAGGTACACGAGGCTCTCACCCTACCACGCCGTATCATGGATAAGGATAATCTAACTGACAGGTCTAGTGAGAGACGCGGTTGCGGCTGTGCTTGCGTTTCCGGACCATACTGTAACTATCAGGCTCAGTAAGAAAGCCTCACCACGCCACGCAGCAGCATAAGCGTCGCATGTCGAAACCGGCAACACCGCGCGGCATGCTCACCACGCCGCACAGTATCATGAAAAGCCCGTGCTCTTACGCCCAAAAAATCTTCGTTTCTTCTTGTCCTAGTCCCTTAATCTATCCCACGCTTCGGCCCCCGAACGCCAACTAACCTTTCCGCTACCCGTCGATCAAGATCGGGCTCCCTATCGAGCAATTCATTATGGTTCGGTAAAGTGTCCCTTCTAGCA
>BEIM01000316.1 GCA_002898995.1 bacterium HR36 | reverse complement strand
CGGCGTTATTGGGAAACCGGGCGCCGCAAGGTCATCCCTGGCTGGCTATTCTTGATCCTGTTACTTGGGCTAATCTGCTTCGTTTCGCTCCTGGTGGCCATTGTGGGTTCTATGCTGAACGCGCCTCACTGGCTTACCTCGGTTGCCTTTGTTCTAGCCCCTCTTCCTGTTCTTGAATCGCTTTTCGGAATAATGCTAATAAGTGAAGAACGCGAACTAGCTTACCTGGCCGCAAACTTTGTTGTCCCCGTCTGGCTGCTGGTCATCGGCATTCCCACATTCGGATGGTGGTGCCAGCAAGTCCGTCTTTTCCGGCCGTTTCCTGCCGGGCCTATGAAGCAGTCACCGGCACCTAGCGGTGCTGACGAAAAGCGAATAACCACTGCAGCAACTATTACCTCTGGCTAGCGTGCATGTTCACGGATCCACATTGGATGCGCATTCTTGAACGCGGCGAGCAAGAAGGTTACCGCTACCAGTGGCGAGTGCTGCGGCGTTCGCCGTTGGGGCAGTCGGATCGCCACTTGGCCAGTGCTGCGGGGAGTTCCCTCGAATTCCGCGAACACCGCGAATACCTTCCGGGCGACGACTTACGCTATCTCGACTGGAGTGCCACCGCCCGCAGCGACCGGCTGCTGGTCAAGGTCTTTGAGCAGGAATTGCATCCCTATCTCGAGCTCATCCTGGACGGTTCGCGCTCGATGGATGTGCCTGGCTCGGAGAAAGGACGGGCGGCCTTGGGATTGGCAGCGCTGCTGGCAGCTGCGGCGGAGTCAAGCGGCTTCGCCGTCCGTGCTTGGGCATTGTGCGAAAACTGGCAGGAATTGGGGAGTACCTCCGTAAGTCCGGCGGAGTGGCAATTTCCCGGGTTCACGGGGCGGATTTCTGGAGGACAGGTTTTCGCGCAAGAGATGCCACGCTGGCGTCCTCGCTCAGTGCGAGTGCTGATCAGCGACCTCTTCTGGTCCGAAGACCCCTTGCCGATTGTGGGGCAGCTAACCTGGCAAGCAGCTTTGGCGGTATTGGTGCAGGTGGTAGCTCAGGTGGATGTAGCCCCTACTGTGCGCGGGCAAGTGCGGTTGGTGGATGTCGAGACTGGTCAGCAGCGCGATGTGGTGGTTAACGACATGGCGCTACGCCGGTACCAGGAGGCCTTCGGACGCCATCAGGAACAATGGCAGCGGGCTTGCCGTCAGGCTGGGGCGATTCTGGTGCAGATTGTAGCGGAGGATTTCGTTCGCGACTGGACGCCCTGGCCGCTCTTGCGCGCGGAGATACTGCAATTGGGTAAAGCATAGCGCGGAGCATGCCATGCAGCCGTGGATCTGGACCAGTGCGTGGGCGTTGGCGGGACTGGCGGCTGTCCCCGCCTTGGTGGCGATTTACTGGCTGCGCCAGCGTTATCGGCAGCACCCGGTTTCCACGCTGTTGTTCTGGCGCGACCTTCCCGAACTGCGCGACGCCGGGATGCGCTGGGAAAAGTTGCAACTGCCCCTGCTGTTTTTCGTGGAGTTATTGGCGATTTTGGCGCTAGTGGGAGCCGCGGTGGGTTTGCACCTCCTTGTGCCCGAACACACCAGGCCGCTGGTCGTTATTCTGGATGACTCGCTCTCAATGCAAGCAGGTCGGCCGTCCGCGCGCGAACGAGCAGAAAGAGAATTACGGCAACTCTTACGCCAACGGCGTTTTGCATGGGTGCGGCTGCTGCTGGCGGGGCCCACGCCTCAATGGCTGGGGCAAGCGGTAACCGATTACCAGGAACTGGAGCCAATGCTGCAAGATTGGAAATGTCTCGAACCCGCAGCGGCGATTGCTCGCGCCTTGGCCACGGCCCGGGAATGGGCCGGCAAGGAAGCCCTTCTCCTGGTGCTTACGGATACCCCTCCTGCTGAAGACGTAGAAGCCGGGTGGATTGAATGGTGGGCTTTCGGCACGGCCAATGAAAACTTGGCTATCGTGCATGCCCTGCGGACAGCGGGCAGCCAGCGCGATCGCGTCGTCCTCGAAGTCGCCAACTTCTCGTTGCGACCCCAGACCACCACCCTCACGCTTCGCGCGGCCGACAGCGTGCTGCATACGACTTGGCTTTCCCTCCAGGCCGGCGAAACTCAGACCCTGCATTACACTCTTCCCCCGCAGGCGACCCTGGTGGAAGCGGCACTGCCAGAAGATGCCCTGGAGTTGGACAACCGCGCTTGGCTGGTGCGCCAGCCGGAAGCCTCGGTTCAGGTTGGCATCGAACTGGCTCCCGGAAGGTTGCGGGCGGCGCTGGAAAAAGCATTGCGGGCCGTACCCCACGTAGTTTTCAATGAGCAGGCACCGCATGTGTTGATCACGGACCGGCCAGCTCGCCGGCCCTCGGCACGCACCTGGCTGGTGCAGCTACTGCTGGAGAAAGAGGGGGAAGCTTTCAGCGGGCCATTTTTGCTTGACCAACGCCATCCGTTGTGCGAAGGCCTCAGCCTGCAAGATGTGGTTTGGGGAGCCCGCCGCGAACCTTTAGAAGGCGCACCGATTATAACCGTCGGCGACGTGCCGCTTGTCAGCGAACAGAGCCGCAGTCTGAGTCGGCGGCACTTGCGCGTGCGGCTGGTTCCCGACCTCACCACCTGGCCCAACAGTCCCGATTGGCCTATCTTCTGGGCCAATTTGATACACTGGCGGCGCAGTGAATTTTCCGGGCCAACATCTGCCCACGGCCGGCTCGGGGAAATAATGCGCGTGCATATGGACCCTCACACTGCCGCCACCGCAGGAGCCGACAGTAAGTCAGTTGTCATCTGCCGCCAGCCCGATGGGGGCGAGGAAAGATTCGTATCACAGCACGGGCTGGCATTTATTCCGCTGCGACAACTGGGTCCGCATGAAATAATTGCTGGCGAACAACGTTGGCCCTTGGCCGTCAACATGGTCAATCGCGCGGAATCAGACCTCCGCTCTTGTAAGCAGGGGCGCTGGGGCCAGTGGCTCAACGACGAAATACTGCGGCGAAACTACCGGGAGACCTCCTGGGGATTTCTGCTCGCCGTTCTGGTCTTGCTGGGCATTCACAGCTGGCTCCTGTGGCACGGCCGAGGACGACTCCACCGCGAACTTGCTAGCAGTTCGCACCAGTAAAGCCAGCTCGTCCCGGCATCGGACCGATGCAAACCACAAGTGCCCGACGCTAACTGAGGCCATGCCGAAGGGGCATTGCCCGGCCTCAGTCAGGCAGCTGCAGCGGTCCTGCCTTCTGAGGGCTAAGGCTCACATATTGCGGGGTGCAGCATGCTGAAGGAACCGGGTTGGCTTTTGCTCGCGATTCCCCTGTTTCTGCTCTGGTGGTTCTGGCCCCAGCCCTCGCGCTGGTCGCAGGGATTGCGCGCCGCCAGCTTGATCCTGGTACTGCTGGCCTTGGCGGGATTTGCCATACCGCGACAGCAACATGAAGGGGTTTTGATCGTCGTAGCGGATCGCAGTGCCTCGATGCCGCCGAACAGCGAAGCCCGGCATAAGGAAGTGCTCGACATACTTTACCGCAACCGCCGGGGTAACGAACAGCTTGGCGTTATCGCCTTCGGAAAGCAGGCGGTGGTCGAGCAAATGCCTAGTACGGTGCCATTCCGTGGGTTTGTGCACTATGTAGATTCAGATGGTTCCGCATTGGCGACGGCGCTCGATAAAGCACTGGAGCTAATTCCGCAGGACCGAGCAGGGCGGATTTTGGTGCTGAGTGATGGTCAGTGGACTGGTGCAGATCCGAGCACCGTTGTGAGCCGGCTCGCTGGACGGAAGGTTTCCGTGGATTACCGCCTGTTGGCTCGTTCCAACGCCGGAGACTTGGCGCTGGCTGCGGTCGAGGCCCCCTCGAGTGTACTGCCCGGTTCAGGATTCCTCGTCAGTGCTTGGCTGGATGTGCCCACAGCCCAGAAGGTGCGGGCGGAGTTGTGCCTGGGGGACATGGTAGTCGGAAGCCTGGAAAAAGAGTTTACTCCTGGGCGACATCGCATTGCCTTTCGCGCGCGGGCCAAAGAAATGGGAACGCTGGAGTACCGCTTACGGGTCTCGGGCGAATACGACGACCCTGTGCCCGAAAATAACCAAGCACGGCTGCTCGTGCTGGTTTCTGGTCGCAAGCCGATTCTTCACGTCAGCACCTTGCCAGGAGGCGGCTTGGCTCGCTTATTGGAGACCGCTGGTTTTGAGGTGGCGAGCCGCAAACCCGAAGACTGCCGCTGGAACTTGGAAACGCTAAGCAACTATTCTGCTGTCATCCTGGAAAACGTTTCTGCCGACAGCATCGGCGTAGTCGGGTTGGATGTGTTGGCCCATTGGGTGCGGGACGCTGGAGGGGGGCTCATGCTGACAGGTGGCCGCAATAGTTACGCCGTGGGCGGTTATTATGGCTCCCCGCTGGCTGATACCTTACCCGTCTCCCTGGAGATGCGCGAGGAACACCGCAAGTTTAGTGTGGCCATCGTCGTGGTTCTGGATCGCAGCGGCAGTATGTCAGCTCCAGTGGGCGGAGGCAAAGTCAAAATGGATTTGGCCAATCTCGGCACGGCGCAGGTACTGGATCTGCTGCATCCTCGCGACGAA
>BEIM01000315.1 GCA_002898995.1 bacterium HR36 | reverse complement strand
ACAGTCCGACTTCTACCTGCACGCCCCCTTGCTTTAAGGCCGCCACCCCGCGCCCCGATACTGCAGGGAACGGATCAAGCATCGCCGCCACTACCCGTCTAATCCCGGCTTGCAAAATGGCCTCGGTGCACGGCGGTGTCTTGCCCCAATGACAACACGGTTCCAGGGTCACATACAACGTCGCCCCACGTGCCCGCTCCCCCGCCTGCGTCAAGGCCACTACTTCGGCATGCGGGCCACCGTAACGGGCATGCCCACCTTCGCCCACTATTTGACCATCGCGGACCACTACCGCCCCCACCATCGGGTTGGGTTCGACATAACCTTCGCCCTGTCGCGCTAGCTCCAAGGCACGCCGCATGTACTCTTCGTCCGTTCTCACTCGTCTGCCCCTAGCTCAGCGTCACCCCCTTCGGGTTCGACCCCAGCCGCCCGCTGGCCCCCATGACCGACTCCGCTCTTTTCCCCTGGTCAAAAAGTGAGCGCCTATTGGCACTCTCGTCTATAGCTGTTAGACTAGCGATTCCCATAACCGCGCCACCGCCACGGGGTTATTAAATTAGGCTAAGCACCGGCCCAGGCGACGGGGCGAACCCAGTACAGACAGGTGAGGCCAACCATGCAACAGCAGTCTCCGAACGAGCCGCGGGCATCGCTGAGCGTCTTCGACGCAGTGTGTATCATTGTGGGGATAGTGATCGGCTCCAGTATTTACGAAGTGCCGCCGCTGATCTTCGCCAACGTCAGCGGGCCGTGGATGGGGCTGTGGGCCTGGTTACTGGGCGGCATCCTGGCTTTGATTGGGGCGTTCGTATATGCGGAGTTGGGGACTACTTATCCCCGGATTGGCGGCGATTACGTGTATTTGACCCGGGCCTTCGGTCGGCTGGTGGGGTTCCTGTTCGGCTGGGCCCAGTTGACGGCCATCTTGACGGCGAGTATCGGCTCGATGGCGTTTGTCTTCGCGAACGCCGCAGATAACCTCTTTTTCGCGGAGTTAGGTGCCTCCGAAGATCGCCGGGCCCTGCTGGCCGCCGCTAGTGTTACCGTGCTGTCGTTGCTGAACATTGCCGGGGTGGTGTTGGGCAAGTGGACGCAGAACCTATTGAGCGTGGTCAAAGTGCTGGGGCTGGGCGGGATTATCGTCGCAGGTCTGGCTCTGGCGCAACCCGGGGCTTTGCGGGTGCCGGCCGAGCATGCTGCCGGGCCGCTGGGTTTCGGCTTTGCGATGATCATGGTGCTTTATGCTTATGGCGGTTGGAACGATGCTGCGTTTGTCGCCGGCGAGGTCCGCAACGTCCGCCGCAATCTTCCTCTCGCTCTGTTTTTCGGAGTCGGCCTGATCACCGCCATTTATCTCCTAGTCAACCTCGCTTATTTGCTGGGCTTGGGGTTTCAGGGAGTGCAGGAACCTGATGCGCCCGGCCGATTGTTGCATGCCTTTGTGGGCCCATCCGGCTCGGCAGCCATGCATCTGATTATCATCGTTTCCGCGTTGGGAGCGGTGAACGGCCTGATTTTTACTGGGGCCCGCATCTACTCGGCGCTCGGCGCCGACCATCGCCTGTTCGCCTGGCTAGCGCAATGGCATCCACGGCTCGGCTCGCCGCATTGGTCACTTTTGCTGCAATGGGCGATTGCTTTGCTCATGATTGGCGGCGTCGGCACGGCACACGGCCGCAGAACTATTGATGCGCTGGTTGGCTACGGACGTTACCTGGTGAATGGCATGCCCGCCGACCTGAGCCAGTTGCTCGATGGTCAATGGGAAAACGAATCGGGCACCTTGGAACTGCGATGGGCTCGCGCCAACCAGCAGCCCCGTTTCGCCGTACGCAGAGATGGTCAAGTGCTGGTGCAAGGGACAGCTCAAGTTCATGCGGATCGGTTGCGGTTCCAGCCCGAGCCACACGATTCTCCATCCAGCGCCCCGAAAATCCCAGAAGAATGGCAGCAATTATTAAATGGAGAGTGGCACCTGCAAGAAGCGTCCGTCCGCCGCTTGGTGCTGCGCAACCATGAGAACCAGACTTGGTCCGCGCTGCGGGCGGAAATTCCCTGGCGGCAGTACCTTGGTGGGTTTGGCACACTGGTCGCCGCCACTGCCCCGATCTTCTGGCTCTTTTTCCTTTTGGCCGGACTGTCGCTGTTTAAGCTGCGAGAAATTGATTCCGATCGCGAACGTCCCTTTTCCACGCCGTTTTATCCAATCGTCCCATTCATCTTCTGCCTCACCTGTGCCTGGATGCTCTACAACAGCCTTACTTACGCCCGCTGGTTGTCGGTGATTTTCGCCGTACCTGTGCTTGCAGGGATTCTCGTTTACTGGTTGTCTAATAAGCCCGCCCAGGAAAATTCCTGACCAGCCATGGGATTTGCCTGCTTCTGGCTTGCCTGCTCGCCGCCGTGCTAAAAACTCCAACACTTTTCACCTTAGCAGCGTTTTTGCTACCATAAACGCTGGAGCCGGCCACAATTTGCCAAGACCCGAGAGCAACAATGGAGGAGTGAACCGATGCGATCGCGACTGTGCTTTGCCCTGAGCCTGCTTGCGGCGCTGAGCATCCCAGCTTTTCTGGTAGCTCAGCATACCGTCTTGGTCAGCACCGTGATCACCATCCGCGTCCCTGCGGACGCCAAGCTCGAAATCGGCGGCTACGCGACCAAGTCCACCGGCGAAGTCCGGCACTTTGTAACTCCGCCTTTACGTGTCGGCGTTGAATACACCTACGATGTGGTCATCGCCTACGCCGATGGTACTGTACGCCGAGAGGTCATTGCGTTCGTGGGCGGCAAACCTGCTAGCTTCGACTTCCGCCCACACGCCCCAGCAGAGAAAGCCGAGCCCAAGAAGACCCAGGAAAAGAAGGGCGAAGAAAAAAAGCCGCCTATAGAGAAGAAAGTCGAGGAGAAAAAACCACCCGCGAAGAAGCCCGAAGACAAAAAACCCGTTGAAGAAAAGAAGTCTGTCGAGAAAAAAGCGGAGCCGGTTCCCAAAAAATCCGACCAAACCCCGCCGCAACGTAAGCCGGATGTGATTTTCGTTCCCACACCGCAGGTAGTTGTGGACACGATGCTGGAACTGGCCAAGGTAACGAAGAGCGATGTGGTGTACGATTTGGGGTGCGGCGACGGTCGAATCGTCGTTACGGCAGCCAAGAAATACGGCGCCCGGGGCAAAGGGATTGACATTGACCCCGAACGCGTCAAGGAGTCCCTTGAAAACGTCAAAAAGAACGGCGTCGAAAAACTTGTGACCATCGAGCAGGCCGACCTCTTCCAGGCCGACCTCAGCGAAGCCACTGTCATCACCCTCTACTTGCTGCCCGAATTGAACCTCAAATTGCGGCCCAAACTTCAAAAACTCAGGCCCGGGACACGCATTGTCTCGCACGATTTCGATATGGGCAATTGGATACCTGATCGGCTTATCACCGTTACCGATGAGAACGGCCTCGAACACGAGGTCTACCTCTGGATCATCCGCGAGCCAGAAAAACCTGGCAGCAAGCCCGGTTCGCAGCTACTGCCACAACGCGAAGATTCCACTTTCGTGCTGCTCCAGGAAAAAGATCAGAAGCCCAAGCTTAAGCCCGACGTGGTTTACGTTCCCACACCCCAGCGAGTCGTCGAAAAAATGCTCGAGGTTGCCAAGGTGACCAAGGACGATGTGGTTTACGACCTGGGTTGCGGCGATGGCCGCATTGTCGTGACCGCCGCCAGCAAATATGGCTGCAAGGCCGTCGGCTATGACATTGACCCCGAACGCATCAAGGAATCTTTGGAAAACGTCAAGAAGAAGGGGGTCGAAAACCTGGTCAAAATCGAACAGCGCGACATCTTCACGGTGGATGTCAGCCCAGCCACGGTGGTCTGCTTGTACTTGTTGCCCAATCTGAACGCCAAGCTCGTTCCCCAGCTGCAAAAAATGAAACCCGGCTCACGCGTCGTCACCCACGATTTCCGCATCCCGGGCTACAAACATGTCCAGGAATTCGAAGTGGATCCCGGCGAGGGCTTTGGCCGCAAACACATGGTCTATCTCTACATTATCCCGCTGGAAAAAGAGAAATAGTCGCTACCCCCTTTCACTTTGCCCATTTCAGCCAGTCAAAGGAGTGCAGGCGATGAAACAAGGAGCCTTTCGCACAACGCTATGTATGGCGCTGCCGCTTGTGCCAATGCTGGCCACAGGTTGGCTGCTGCGCCAGGGCCAACCCCTAGCACGATTGCTCCAGCCCAGCGCAATTGCCCAGGAAAAGTTGACCATCCCTATTCCACCCGACAAAGCCGTGCTTCGCGTCTTGCTCCCCAAAGATGCGGAGCTGGAAATCGGTGGTGAAAAGACCAAATCCACCGGTGAAGAACGCCTCTTCCTCACCCCGCCTTTAGAGCCTGGCAAAACTTATTTTTACGTCCTAAAGCTCATCAATCCCAACCAGGGCTTCCGCCAGGTGCGCATGCGCGTCGTCGAATTCCAACCTGGCCAGGAGGTGCTGGTGGACTTGCGCCCAGGCAAGGACACCGCCTCCAGTGAAATCATTTTCGTCCCCACCGCGGAAGAAGTCGTCCTGAAGATGTTGGAGGTAGCCA
>BEIM01000314.1 GCA_002898995.1 bacterium HR36 | reverse complement strand
AGCACCTTCCGACTCATCCAAGGCTTCATGCTGAATCACCGAGGCGATGCTAACTTGGTGTTTTCCGAGGATGGTGGCGACTTCACCAATGACGCCAGGACGGTCCTCAACGGTGATACGGAGGTAAAAACGACTGCGAATGCGTTCAGGTGGGCGGAGCGGTAAACGAGTGTGATTTTCCCATAATCGGAGGGTACGGAAAGTGAGTTGCGCGCGGCCGATGGCCAGGTCAATCAAATCGGCAAGCACGGCGCTCGCTGTTGGCATTTGCCCGGCACCGCGACCAGCATAGAGTGTCTGTCCTACGACATCCCCGCGTACCAGAATGGCGTTATAAACGCCGCGCACCTGAGCCAGTGGTGCGAGGCTGTGGACCAGCGTCGGTTCAACATGTAAAGCGACTTGCCCATCCTGCAGCCAGGCTTCCGCCAGTAGTTTGATCGTGTAACCCAGCTCCTGAGCAAAGCGGATGTCAGCTAGCTGCAAACCGTCAATCCCGCGGCAAAAAATATCCTGAACGCCTGGGCATGGGCCAAAGCCCAGGCGCGCGAGAATGGCCAGCTTATGAGCTGCATCTGCCCCACTCACATCCAGAGTAGGGTCGGCTTCAGCATAACCGCGGTGCTGGGCCTCCGTCAGGGCGTCTTCATAGCTAACGCCGGCTTCTTGCATTTGTGTCAGGATGAAATTGCTAGTGCCATTGAGGATGGCCTGGATGCTGAGGATCTGATTGGCGGCAAGTTCCTCGGCAAGCGCTGCGATGATCGGGATGCCACCGCCCACGCTCGCCTCGAAAGCTACCGTGCGACCGAAGCGTTGCGCCACGTCGAAAATTTCTTCGCCGTGGTAGGCGAGCACGGCTTTATTGGCGGTGATGACCTCTTTTCCCGCCTCAAGCGCTTGCAAAATGTAGGAACGTGCCGGCTCCAAACCGCCCATGAGCTCGACCACCACTTGCACTTGCGGGTCGCGAAGAATGCTCCGAAAATCGGTGGTGAGCGTGCCTTCAGGAAGGAGGACATTACGGGGTTTGTCTGGATCGCGTACTAATACTTTTCGCAGTACCAAAGGCCGACCGGCGCGGCGCGACAGGCGATCATTTTCTGTCAGGAGCAGATGGGCTACGCCGCTGCCGACGGTACCGCATCCCAGAAGTGCAATGCCCAGTGGTTCCATTGCGATCGCGACTCCCTGCATGGCTTGGGAGATAGTTTTGTGCATTCGTCAATGGGTTCCCCAAAATTGTAGCATTCAGCTCGCTGATTGCGACGGCGCACCGGCTACTCAGCCCGAAAACACAGAGCACGGTAAGAGTCGCCCGAGCCAACTCGGTGTCGTCCGTGTTTTTAGCACAAGGCAGCCCGCACCTAGGGCTCCTTGCCCTTCTCGGGTTCCAGAGACAGTTCTGCGCTATGGACTAGTGACCCGCAAGTAACCGGAGGCGTCTTGGTTCGGATTTCCTTCGTGATTATTGCCGGTAGAGGGTTTACGCCGCCGACGCTGACTCAACCCTGAGTCAACTTGCTGAGGTATGACGGCGAGTCAGTGTCAGCAGAGTGTGCGAAATGCGTGCGGCGAGCCACACCCTCAAGGAACGACCACGACCAGCCCTAGTTTCAGCGTTCTGCCGTGCCAAATGGACTCGCTGCGTGTGGCCAAGTTACGTAGTGCTCATCGCGTGTTGTCATAGGGTTATTGATGCTGGCTTTGTTGATCCTCGAATTTGTCTGTGTGGGAGCGCTGGTCAAAAAGGAGCTGCCACCAACATAGCGTGCATGTTCAAGCTGAGGAAAGAGAAATGCACACCCCATTGTAGCGTCGGGAAGGCGTTGGCCAAACCGGCGTAGGATCAGCGTTGATTATGCAGTGAGGCTTTCCTGCAGGTGAGTCTGGCCGTGGGCAAAAGTTGAGCCTGGCCGGGAAATTCTCGGCTGGACTGCGGCCATTTACTTCGGACGCCTGCTCGCAGCACTGATAGACCGAGCATATCAACGGAGCCGACAGCCGTACAGTTGCGCAAGCCAGTGTTGCGGCTGTGGGCAGAAACGTTGTAGTGCCACGGCAAAATCGGGATGGTTTACCGGCGAGCCGTTGCTCAAAGCACGTCGTACTGCATCGGCGAATGATCGAGGATCAGGCGGTGTGAGATACAAACCAGGCCAATCGCGGTACGGGGCAAATCCTGGATCCTCGCCGAGCACGACAGGCAGACCACAAGCCAATGCTTCCTGAGCGACGAGTGGAAAACCTTCGCGCACGGCACTGGGTAATACCAGCACATCCGCGGCGTGGTAAAGACTGACCAATTCCGATTGCGGGCGTGGGGGCAGATATTGCACGCCAGGCTGGCCCCAAGTGCCTCCCCAAACCCGGCTGCCTGGCCCGCAGAAAACGATTTCCCACTCTTGGCAGCGCAATTGCAACAAAGTGGCAACTCCTTTTTCTGGCACCAGCCGGCCAACGAAAAGCAAGCGCGGGCGGGAATCCGTCCAACCCAATGATCGGCGAGCGGCTAGACGTTCCTGCGGAGTGGGCGGGCGAAACCGAGCACGCTCCACAGGATTAGGGACGAAGCGTGCGGGTTTGCCACCGAGCCGTTCCAGCAGCGCCAATACGCGGGCATTGTAGGCCACCAGATCGTCTGCCCATCGGCAACTGAGTCGGCCCAAGGTCATTGCACCAGTGTGCGCCAATATGCGCTTGCCCACGGATGCGAAACGCTGTACGCCACCGTGATCAGTCAGGATAGAAGGTTTGCCCAGTCGGCGTGCCCACCACAATGCCAGCGGTGTACCTTGGAACAGAAAGCCATGGGCATGTACGACATCAGCCCAGCGCACGGCCTTGCGTAGGATGCCCCAGAGACGCTGGCTGAACACCGGATACGGCACGTGCCAGTGATATTCTAGACCATGCCAGGCCGCCACACGGTAAATACGGATGCTCTGGGGATAATGCGGAGATTCACCAGCGCCAAGACCATCACTCGCCACTATTAACACCGCATGCCCCGCTTCAGCCAACGCCCGCGCTTCCATGTCTACGAGATGTTCGACACCGCCCACGTGTGGTAGCACGTAGTGCGACACAATCAAGACGCGCATGGCGGCACCCTCGCTGGCTCGGTTGGGCAGTACTGACCAGCGGGCGATCGCCCGCCATGTCTCGGCGGATTATTCTGATGGCGGACAACACGCAACACGACGCATGTGGCCGCTACCGGTCGGCATAACCACCAGGCGATCCTCGCGAACTGTTGCCAGGCTAGAACCGGTCGGTTTTCCCATGCTAAACTAGGCGGTGTAGCAACCGCCGCTCGGCTCTGCCCGTGGAGTGCAGTTCCCGACGAGCGGCGCTCGCGCCACCAGGCCCGTAGGCGCGCCAGCAAGTAATGCCCCAGCGGACCACAATCCACTACTTCGCCCACCAGCAACTCACTTTGTGGGAAAAGCTCTGCCAGTTCGTGCACCTGCGGGCGAAAACCTGTGTCCACGGGGTCGGGGTGATATGGAAACACACGCGGGCATGAGGCGAAGATCAGTGCCCCAGGCGATAACACTCCAACCAGTGCCGCAGCCAATTGCCGCGGTTGCAACACGTGCTCGAGCAGATTGGAACAAAAGAGGGAACGAAAGCGATGGGCCTGTAGCTGTGCGAGAAAGGATGGATCGGTGAGGTCGCCCACTAAATCCACACCTTCGCCAGCACGGATATCGGCGTGCAGCACCTGCACACCGCGACGGGCCAATGGGCCGAATATGTAGTGTTCGATCCAGGGTTGCACGTACTGGCGGAAGCGTCGTGTCTGACTCCCGACATTCAACATCGGCGACAATTCCGCCGCTTCAAAATGTTCGAGCCATTGGCGAAACCAGCGTGCCTCTTCGACCAGCATAGGCGAGAGCGGGATAGGGGAGTCGAACCCCTCTCACCACCTTGGGAAGGTGGGGCACAGCCGCTATACCAATCCCGCGGCCCGTTGCAACCATATTTTAGCCTCTGGGAAGCCGGCTTCAAGTAGGACCGGGCAGAAAGTTGGCAACAAGCATCCCGTGGTTAGTTACGGAATAATTAGCGGCGGATACAAACCCCGCCCCTGACATGTGCCCTGCTTGCCGGCTATGATGACTTTGGGGCAAGCTCGGTCGAATTGGCCGGGCAACAAGTGCTCGGGAACATGGCTCTGCCTTCTCCAAGGATGTCGCCGAGCGACTAGCAGCAACGGCCGGCCGATTGCACAACGTCGCACTGGATCGCAAGATTCGCTTAAACAGTCGAGGAGTCCACCGTGGCTTGGGTCTTGTTCGCGTTCAATGGCGATTTGGAGTCCCGCCTGGCGCTGCATTGGCTAGCCCGCGAGGAAGGCCATCAGGTGATCGCCTTCGCTGCGAACCTGGGTCAGGGCGTTTACCTGGAGCCGCTGGGCGAATTGGCTTTGGAGCTGGGTGCAGTATCGGCAAAAGTCGTGGATCTGCGGGAAAAGTTCTTGCGGGAGTTTTGCCTGCCGACCTTGCAAGCGGACGCCATCTATCAAGGAGCTTATTTCTTGGGCACCGCCCTAGGCCGCTACGCGATCGCACAAGAGATGGTGCGCTTGGCTCACGACG
>BEIM01000313.1 GCA_002898995.1 bacterium HR36 | reverse complement strand
ATAAATTCCTCGAAGACGCGGTGGAAGTGGATGTGGACGCGCTGAGCGATCGGAAGCGCACCATTATCGGGGGAGTGATGCAGCATATTGAGCAAGCGGGCGTGCATTCGGGAGATTCCGCTTGCGTGATCCCACCTTATAGCTTGCCCGGGCACATCATCGAGCAAATCAAGGAGCAAACCCGCGCGTTGGCCCGCGAACTACGGGTATGCGGCTTGATGAACGTGCAGTTCGCGATAACCGGCTTAGACGGCCGCAGCGAACCACACATTTACGTGCTGGAAGTGAACCCGCGTGCCAGCCGTACTGTGCCATTTGTCAGCAAAGCCGCCGGGTTGCCTCTGGCACGCTATGCGGCATTGGTCATGGTGGGTTACACCCTCGACGAGCTTGGCGTCGAAGAACCACCGCCCCCCGCGCACTATTCCTGCAAAGAAAGTGTCTTGCCATTCAATAAATTTCCCGGCGTGGATATTGTTCTTGGCCCGGAGATGCGGTCAACTGGCGAAGTGATGGGCATTGATGACGATTTCCCGATGGCCTTCGCCAAGAGCATGTTGGCGGCCGGCACCCCGTTACCCTTGCACGGTACCATCTTCATCTCGGTCAACGACCGCGACAAGGAACGCATCGTCCCTATCGCCCGAAACTTCGCCCAGATGGGCTACCGCATTCTTTCGACCCGTGGCACCGGGCAACGCCTCCGAGATGCCGGCATCCCCGCCGAAATCATCCCGAAAATCCAGGAGGGCCGACCAAACCTGATTGACTTCATGCAAAACGACGAAATCGCCCTGATCATCAATACTCCGAGCGGCCGCGGTTTTCACACCGATGAAGGTAAAATCCGCTCCCTCGCCGTACAACTGGGTATTACCTGCATCACCACCCTCCCCGCTGCCGAAGCTGCCGTTCACGCTTGCCGTGCCCTACGCCAACGTGCCATCCAGGTCTGCTCTCTCCAGGAACGCTTCCCGGACTATCTCCACAAGCTCCGCACTGTCCAATCTGCCTTGCGCCCCATCCGTTCCCTTTGACATCCACCAGCAGCGCCGCGTTTGACCTCCTGTGCTGGTGCCGTACATGGTACTAACATGGCGACCAAAAGGCTGAGCGGAACGAGCGCATCGCACTCCTGACACCTGTTGTGCGGACGCTTTAAAAGTGGTGAACTTCAGCCTGCTGTGCGCCGCGCCACGGTATGTTGCCCGCTACAAGTTGGCCGAGGATCGACATAACCATAGCAAGTGCGGAAGCGGCGTTGCTTTCTGGTCCGGTTCCGCAAGTTGGCGGATGAGCGTCGCGGGGCTATGCTGACTACGATAGCTAATAAGGAGCTGGTTATGCGCAGTGCGGTGATTGTGGAGGCGGTGCGGACGCCGATCGCGCGGGCCCATCCGGAGAAAGGGTATTACCGCGATGTACGGGCGGATGATTTATCGGCGCACGTGTTGCGGGCATTGTTGGAGCGAGTGCCGATTCCACCGGAATTGGTCGAAGACGTACATTGGGGTTGCGTAAAACAAGAACGGGAGCAGGGATATGACATTGCTCGGCAAGCGGTGCTAATTGCGGACTTGCCGCTTTCTATCGGCGGGGTAAGCGTCAATCGCAACTGCGGTTCGAGTTTACAGGCGATCAATCAAGCCGCTGCCGCCATCATGGCGGGTTGTAACGACATTCTGATCGCGGGCGGCGTTGAACACATGCACCATCTGCCGATGGATCAGGGGTTCGATGCCAGTCCGCGGTTATATTATCGGCATAGCCCAGCGGTGTTTCACATGGGTTTGACGGCGGAATTTTTGGCGAAGAAGTTTCGGATCAGCAGGCGTGAGCAAGATGAATTTGCGTTGCGGAGCCACCGCTTAGCCGCAGCCGCGACCGATAACGGCGATTTTCGCGGGGAAATTATCCCGACCTGGGGACGCGATGAAAACGGCGTCAAGAAGCTGCTTACCGAAGACCAGTGCATTCGCCGTGATACCAGGTTGGAGGCATTGGCGGCACTTAAACCGGCATTTTTTCCCGACAGCGGCACTTTAACCTCTTGAAACGCCAGCCCACTGAACGTCTTTTCAGCCGCGGTGTTGCTTATGGCCGAGGAGCGCGCCCTCTAGTTAGGGCTGCAACCGAAAGTGCGTATTGTCAGTATGGCAGTAGCGGGCGTGGACCCCGCAGTCATGGGTATCGGCCCAGTTCCCGCGACGCTCCAAGCTCTGGAGCGGGCCAAGCTCCGCCTCCAGGATATTGACCTAATCGAAATCAACGAGGCCTTCGCGGCGCAGACCCTGGCGGTTATTCGCTTGTTGAAAGCCGATCTCGAAAAGGTGAACGTGCACGGCGGGGCCATCGCCATCGGTCATCCTCTCGGAGCCAGCGGGGCGCGGATTACCACCACCTTGATCCACGCCATGCTGCGTCGCCAAGCCCGGCTCGGGTTAGCTACCATGTGTATCGGCGGTGGCCAAGGCATCGCTACCATCTTTGAGCGCTGCGCCTGATTGACTCTGTGCCCGCGGATCGCCGAAGCGGTTCGTCCTCCGTCAGCAGCACCAGCATACTGTATAAGATGATGAGGGAGCATTATGGCATCCCCAGGAGTTGACCCAGCTTGCACCGAGGAAGGATGATGTCTGAGAATCACACACCGCAGCCTAATCAGACGCCTGGCCGATCAGGCCGGCGCTCTCCCGGTTTCCCCATGATCCCCGGGAGCATCTGGTGGATAGTCGCCTTAACGGCGATCGTGCTGGCTTTGTTTGTGGGGGACCAGTTCTCGGCATCCAACAGTGTTCCCTACGGCCAGTTCAAGGAATTCCTCAAACAAGGCTATATCGCCGAGGTGCGCATCGGCAGCAATAAGATCACCGGCCGTTTCAAGGAGACAATTACGGAGAGCAATGAGCAAGGGGAGCGCGTGCAAAAGGACATCCGCGAGGTTTTACCAGAGCCTTACCGGCGCTGGAAAGATCTCCGATTCAGCACCCGCGTCCCCGTGGTGGTTCCCGACAATCAACTGACGCAGCAACTGGAACAAATGCAGGTAGACTGGGACTACGAAAAAGAGTCTGGCGGATGGTTCTGGCCACTACTGATCTACTGGCTACCCAGCCTGTTACTGCTGGGCTTTTTCTTCTTTTTCCTGTTTGCACGCCTGCGTGATCCGTTAGGTGGCGGATTCCTGAGCAGTTACATTAAAAGCCCTGCACGACGTTTCGATAAAGGGAAGGTGCGCGTGACTTTCAATGACGTGGCCGACATGGAACATGCCAAGGCTGAACTTCAGGAAGTCGTTGAGTTTCTCCGCAATCCAGAAAAGTTTCAACGTCTGGGGGGGCAAATTCCGAAAGGGATCTTGCTGGTCGGCCCGCCCGGTACCGGCAAAACGCTGCTGGCGCGTGCGGTGGCCGGAGAAGCCGGCGTCCCCTTCTTCAGTATCAATGGTTCGGAGTTTATCCAGATGTTCGTCGGGGTAGGTGCCAGTCGCGTGCGGGATTTGTTCAAGACGGCGCGAGAAAGTGCCCCGTGTATCCTGTTTATTGACGAGATTGACGCGGTCGGCCGTGTGCGGGGCGCTGGTTTGGGCGGTGGCCACGACGAGCGCGAGCAAACGCTGAACCAAATCCTCAGTGAAATGGACGGTTTTCTACCGACGGAATCGGTGATCGTCATCGCGGCCACCAACCGCCCCGACGTGCTCGATCCCGCCTTGCTGCGTCCAGGCCGCTTCGACCGCCATGTCACTATTGACCGTCCCAATTGGCGAGGCCGGCTCGAAATCCTCAAGGTACACACCCGCGACAAGCCCCTGGCTCCCGATGTCAATCTCGAACAAATCGCCCGCACATTGATCGGAGCGACGGGAGCCGATCTTCGTAACCTGGTCAATGAAGCTGCCCTTCTGGCCACGCGGGAGGGCAAAAGCAAGATTGACCGCCACGATTTCGAGCGGGCACTCGATAAAGTCCTGATCGGTGCTAAACGCGAGGAAGTTCTCACCCCCGAAGACAAACGCAAAACCGCCTACCACGAAGCAGGACACGCTTTGATCGCCTGGCTCATGCCCCACGCCGATAAACCGCTCAAAGTGAGCATCGTTCCGCGCGGCCAGGCTCTCGGCGTCAACCTCAATATCCCCGAAGAGGAACGCTTCCACCACGACAAAGCCTATTTTGAGACCCGGCTCACCATCCTCATGGGGGGTCGCGCCGCTGACCGCCTGGTTTATGGCCAACCTTATGCCGGCGCGGAAATGGACCTGAAACAGGCGACACGCATCGCCCGGCTCATGGTAACCCATTGGGGAATGAGCGAGCGCCTTGGCCCAGTCGCTTATCGCATTGGCGAGGAGCATGTGTTTCTCGGCAAGGAAATTCAGGAACCACGCGACTTCAGCGAAGGCACCGCTCAACTGATTGACGAGGAAGTACGCCGTTTGTTGCGGGAAGCGGACGAACGTGCCTACGAACTCCTGCGTAACCACCGCGAAAAACTCGACCGCATTGCCGAAGCGCTGCTCCAAAAAGAAGAGCTGAGCCGTGAGGAACTCGAGGAACTGTTGCGCGGTACGCCCTATAGCGCCTACCAGCACGTCGCCTCCGATGGCCAGGTTACGCACACTCCAGCCAGCG
>BEIM01000312.1 GCA_002898995.1 bacterium HR36 | reverse complement strand
TCGACGGCGGGGTCGCGTACCGGAACGCCAGCTTCCATGAGCGCCAGTGCTGCTAGAGCTGTGCAGCCGACGGTGTCGGCATCTCCTTCCCCAAAACCCGTCATGCGGTTCCAGGAACCGTTGGCCGCTTGAGTTTGCCGTAAGAACTGTACTGCACGCGCCACCGATTGCTCAATCCGCGATTTCAGCGCACTCTCAACATCTGGCGGCTTGACCTGGCCAACGGCTAGCGTCAGCAACCATACAGTCGCCAAACCGACCGCCGCTTGCCTCATTATCCGCACCATTCTCACTCCTCCACTTGCAAACCTTTCGCCCGGACCATTCCCATTTTCGCTTAGCGTGCAGAGCGGCACCTTTCTGCCAAGATCGTCGCGCCGCGCACTAGCTCGCGCGCGACAATCCTCCGAGCCGGCATCTGTTCTCTCCTCATTGTACTGACCAACAGGCTTTTCGCCGAGCCCATGGCCAGCAACTCAGCTGCTGTCAAGGCTGCATCGCGGATTTCCAGTAATCGGCACCACCTGCAATTCCCTGGGCCGATCGCGGATCGCCAACGCAACTTGGCCACCTCCTGACCCGCTCAATTGGGCGTGTCGCACTGGGATTGGTTTTCCGCGGTACGCTCGCCTTTTGGACGTTTGGGCGATCTTTTTCGCTGACCGCCAACAGTGAAGCTTGGTCCTACACCCCGTGAATTGCGGTTGGGCCGTCTGACAAGCGCGAGTGCTGTGTAGAACCGCCGAGCCACTTAGCCAGCAGAATACTCTGCAACTGATCAATCGCCGCGTAACTTGTTTCGGACCCCCTTGCCAGCTGTCTGCCGTAGGCCAAGAGCAGTGCGCCACCAGATATGCTCCTCAGAAGCCGCCCCCAGATTCTGCTCGTATGATGCTGTAACGTACCTTCCTGAACTGAAACCTGCTCCTACAAAGGACCGCAGACGTGCCCACCAAGAGTTGTCCTCTGCAAGCGGTAATCTTCGATTTCGACGGAACGCTGGCCGACAGCTTCGACGCCATTACCTGCAGCGTGAACCACGTACGCTCCCAATACGGCCTGCCACCTTTACCTGTGGAGGAGGTGCGGCGTCATGTCGGCCGCGGTGCTTTTCATTTGTTGAGCCAAACGGTACCTGGCATCCCACCGCAAACTGCGTTGGAATGTTACCGTCAGCATCACGAACAGGTCATGTACACGCTGACCCGACTGATGCCTGGTGCGGCGGAAGCCGTGGCGCAACTTGCGCAGGTTGGCGTCAAACTCGCGGTCTGCAGCAATAAGCCCGTGTCTTTCACACGCCGATTGCTCGATCATTTTTTGCCCATAGGTAGTATTGCGGTCGTCCTCGGGCCCGAAGATGTACCGCGGGCCAAACCTGCGCCAGACATGCTCGTGGAAGCGTTGCGCCGCCTGCAGGTTGCCCCAGCGCACGCCGTTTATGTCGGCGACATGGACGTGGACATCGAAACGGCTCGGCAGGCTGGCGTTCGCATTATTGCGGTCGCGACAGGGGCACAGTCTGCCGCTTACCTTGCTGCCGCACACCCAGATGGCATGATCGCTTCCCTGACAGAATTACCCGACTATCTGCGCCTGCGGTTTTGCACCGATAGAGAATCGGTTTCTTGACCCAGTGCGCTGCACCATCGCATCAATGCGAAAGCCAGTCTGCCCTCTGGAAGTTAGCTGATCTTTTGACGATAATGGCATGGGTGGGGCCGGAGCGGCTTTCTAAAACGTGGCCCAAGCCCGCCAATACCAAACTAGTGCGTTGCCAGCGTGTACACGCTGCGCATCCTAAAGCGTCGTGGAGGCAATTATGGCTGGTCATTCCCATTGGGCGACCATCAAACGCCAAAAAAGTGCCGCCGATGCTCGCAAAGGGCAACTCTTCAGCAAACTCGCTAAGGCGATCCAGATTGCCGTCCGTCAGGGCGGTGCAGATCCTGCAGCTAATGTCAAGTTGCGCTACGCCATTGAAAAAGCTAAAGAAGCTGGCATGCCCAAGGAGACCATCGAACGGGCGATCAAAAAAGGCAGCGGCGAACTGGAAGGCGAGGCGATCGAGGAGGTCACTTACGAAGGCTACGGACCGGGCGGCGTCGCTATTCTTGTGGAATGCACCACCGATAACCGCAACCGCACCTCCAGCGAAATTCGTAAGCTCTTTGAGAAAGGCGGTGGGAAAATGGGCTCAGCCGGCGCCGTGGCTTGGCTCTTTGAACGCAAAGGCCTGATTGTCGTGGATACCGCAGCCATTGACGAAGACCGCCTCTTGGAAATCGTTCTCGAAGCCGGCGCCGAAGACCTCAAGCGTACCGGCTCCAAATACGAGATCACATGCGATCCCTCGGCCTTTTCGCAGGTGCAGGCCGCTCTTAAGCAGCACAACGTTCCCATTGTCAGCGCCGAACTCACCCAGCAGCCGAAGTCGCCAGTGGATGTGGAGCCCGAAGTGGCCAAACGCGTGCTCAAGCTTATGGAGATGCTGGACGATCACGATGACGTACAGAACGTTTACTCCAATATCAATATCACCGAAGAAGCTCTCGCTGCGGTTTCGCAAGGATAACAGCTGAGCGCTCTCTCCCAATTAGCGGGACCTGTGCGGCTCAAGAGCCGGATCTCCGCCTTCAGCAACTGCAGGATTCGGAGATACCTTGCTCCTCCACAGTTACCAGCACCCAAACTCGCCTCTCCCCTGGCGAGTACTGAACAGCAACATGATCGCGGAATAAGCAAAAGCCATGATATTAGCCAACACCAGACTCACTTGCAGCACCCACACCATACTAATGAACTCCATTCGCGGAAATCGTCGCCCGCCCCAGGAGAGCGACCATGCGCCACCGGCCAGCGCTTTGCCTCGCCGCACTTAGCGTACTCGTCGTGTCCGCTTCTTTGCTCGCCCAGATTCGCTATCCGGAGACCAAACGTGTGGAGCATTACGACATTTATCACGGAATTAAAGTAGCCGACCCTTATCGCTGGCTGGAGGCGGACGTGCGCAAATCTCCCGAAGTGGCTGCGTGGGTAGAAGCACAAAATAAGGTAACCTTTGCTTTCCTGGAAAGCATCCCTGAGCGCGCAGCTATCCGCGAACGCCTCACGAGGCTTTGGAATTTTGAAAAATATACCACCCCTTTTAAGGTCGGCCAGCGTTACTTTTATGAACGCAACGACGGCTTGCAGAATCAATTCGTCCTTTACATGGTCGAACGCCTCGAGGGTCAACCACGCATTTTATTAGATCCCAATACCTGGTCGAAAGATGGTACCGTCGCCCTGGCTGGGCTGGCCATCAGCGACGATGGGCGATATTTAGCTTATGGTATCCAGGAAGCTGGTTCCGATTGGCGCACCTGGAAAATATTAGATATAGATGCTAATCGCACTCTGGAAGACGCCATCAAGTGGACTAAGTTTACTCCACTCGCCTGGACGAAAGACAATCGGGGTTTCTTCTACAGTCGGTTTGACGAACCAAAACCCGGCCAGGAATTCCTGAGCCTCAACCTAAACCAGAAGGTTTATTATCACCGTCTCGGTACCGCACAAAGCGAGGATGTTCTCGTTTATGCCCGACCCGATCACCCAGAATGGGGTTTTATCCCGGAAGTTACCGAAGACGGTCGCTATCTTATTCTCACTATTTATAAGGGTACGGACGACAAGTATCGCATTTATTATAAAGACTTAAGCGAGCCTTACGGTTTGCCGGTTGCCTTGATTGACCATTTCGACAACGAATATACCTTTCTCGGTAATGACGGTCCTGTTTTCTACTTCAAGACCGATTTGAATGCACCGCGGGGGCGCATCATTGCCATAGATATTCGTAAGCCTCAGCCGCAAAATTACCGTGAAGTGGTGCCGCAAAGCGAACACGCCATGACCGCTGTGTCTTTAGTGGGCAATCTTTTTATCGTTACTTATCTCCAGGACGCAAAAAGTCTGGTGCGCATATATGACCTGCGCGGCAAACACGTTCGGGATGTGGACTTGCCTGGGATAGGCACGGTTTCTGGATTTTCTGGCCGCCGCACCGACACCGAAACCTTTTATACATTTTCCAGCTTTGCCACCCCACCTACCGTTTACCATTATGACTTGATTAGCGGCAAGAGTACTATATTCCGGCAAGCCAAGGTGGACTTTCGCCCGAGCGATTACGTAGTGAAGCAGGTTTTTTACAAAAGCAAAGATGGAACGCGGGTTCCTATGTTCATTGCCCATAAGAAGGATATTATGCTCGACGGTAACAATCCGACCCTGCTATATGGCTACGGCGGGTTTAATATTCCTCTCACACCGACGTTTTCGATTAGCCGGCTGCTATGGATGGAGATGGGAGGCGTGTTTGCGCTGGCGAACCTGCGTGGCGGCGGGGAATACGGGGAAGAATGGCATCGCGCGGGCACCAAGCTCAACAAGCAGAATGTGTTTGATGATTTTCTCGCTGCCGCCCAATGGCTGATTGCTAACCAATACACGCGTCCGGCGAAACTCGCCATTCAAGGAGGCTCGAACGGCGGATTATTAGTCGGCGCGTGTATGACGCAACGCCCTGAGCTGTTTGGGGCCTGTTTGCCGGCTGTTGGCGTCATGGACATGCTCCGCTTCCACAAGTTCACTGCGGGGCGGTATTGGGTAGACGATTACGGCTCCCCAGAGAATCCAGAAGAGTTCAAGGCGCTCTATGC
>BEIM01000311.1 GCA_002898995.1 bacterium HR36 | reverse complement strand
GGCTGGACTTAGCACTGAATCAAAAGGTTCTCCTGCAGACGTCCTTGCTTCTTACATTGAGTCGCTCCGCGGGATCGCTGGCCTGCCACGTTGTCTGCGCGAGCTGGGGGTCAATCCGCATATCTTGCCCGTACTCGCCGAGGAGGCTTCGCAACAGTGGACGGGGAGATTTAATCCACGCCCTGTCGGATATGACGACTTGCTAGCGCTCTACCAAGCATCTTACTCGGGTGTGTAAAGCGATTATTTTTTACCTGCTGGAAAGCATTGTGGTGGTGGTAAACTGCGCAGATACTGCAGATATTCTGCCGGACTAAGCAACTGGGGAGCGGTAGGCATCCGCAGCTCTAATATCCAGACCCCATAGGCATCAAAACCGATGCAATTGGGATCCTCGAGAACAGCCCGATTAACAGCCAATACCTGGCAATCGAAGGGACTATGGATAGAGACGACGCCCTTCTCCGTTTCGATCACGGCCAGTAATTCCCCAGCGCGGACTTGGCTGCCAGGGGAGGGCAAATGCTCGACGAAATAGACTTCGATTCCAGGCCGACATGCGTAAGCCGACAGCCCGATCCGACAATGTCCGGGCTGAGGAGAATCGGGTAGAATCCAATAGTGATCCCGATGATAAAAGCGGTCAGCAGCGATGCGGATCCCGCCAGGAGCTACGAGATATTCATCGCCCGGCATGGCAGACTCATTCCTAGTGGAACGGTAGCGGGAATCAAGATGCTGCGCAACAGGACGCGATTGGCCTTGCTGGTTGTATTGGCCCTCCTAGTGCCGCTGCTTGTGCGTTCCGAGGATTGGCCGATGTGGCGCGGCAATCCTGAGCAGACGGGATGGCGCCAGGTGGAGTTGGCTCCTCCACTGAAGCAGATATGGCGTGTCAAGCTGGGAGATAGCATCGAAGCGGCCGCTGTCATAGTGAAGGACACGGTTTACGTTCCCTGTTTGGACGAGCATTTGTACGCCTTGAGTCTGTCGGATGGCGTTGCGCGCTGGAAATATGCTGCAAAGTCGCCCATCAAGGCGCCGCCGGCTTGGCACGATGGGATTGTATATATCGGAGATATGCAAGGGACGCTGCACGCACTAGATGGCGCTACTGGTAAAGCCGTTTGGACTTTCAAAACCGAGGCGGAGATTATTGCGGGGGCTTCTTTCTGGAAAAACCGCGTGATTGTGGGTTCTTACGATGAGCATCTGTACTGTCTGGACGCCAAAACTGGGAAGGAAATCTGGAAACTGAAAACAGAAGGGCCGGTCAATGCAACCGCTGCGATTGCCGAGGGCCATGCGATTTTGGGCGGCTGCGACTCGCGGTTGCATGTGGTGGATTTGGCGACCGGCAAGGAGTTGCGCAGCCTCGACCTGGGTGGCCAGGTAGGTGGTTCGCCCGCGATAGTAGGCAATGTGCTCTTCGTGGGCAATATGGACAAGACATTCTTGGCTGTGGACTGGAAACGTGGCCAGGTTCTGTGGCAGTTTGAACCCGAGCGAGCCTTTCCGTTTTACGCGTCGCCGGCAGTGCGGGACGATTTGGTCGTCGTCGGTTGCCGTGATCGCGCTGTCTATGGACTAGACGCGAGAACAGGTAAACTGCGCTGGCGCACACCCACTCGGGGCAAGGTGGATAGCTCGCCGATAATCGCTGGCAAGTACGTGTATGTGGGTTCAGCAGATGGTAATTTGTACGCCCTGGAGCTGGCCAGCGGTCAGCGCCTTTGGTCAGCGCCGTTAGGTGCCCCGATTACTGCTTCGCCCGCATTAGCCGACGGTCGGCTGGTGATCGGAACACAGGACGGATTGCTCTATTGCTTCGGCAAACAACCGGAATCACCATGAGCAGCACGGGAAGCGCATCCAGTAAGCGGATCAGCCTAGCCAGCGGTGATGAGAAGACTGGCCTGGGCAATTATTTCATTGCCAACTATCCTCCATTTTCGTTTTGGAAGCCGGACTTCATCCCGGAGGTAGTGGCAGCTCTGAACAAGACTTCCAGGCCGAATACACCACTGGGGCTTTACGTGCATATTCCGTTTTGCCGGAAGCGTTGCAAGTTTTGCTATTTTCGCGTGTACACCGACAAGAACGCCCGGGAGATTGAAGAGTATCTGGAGCATCTATTGCGGGAAGTGGCCCTTTATGTTGGCCAACCGGCAGTGCGTGGCCGGCCACTCAATTTCGTGTATTTCGGTGGGGGTACGCCTTCCTATTTGAGCGCGCGGCAGCTGCGGGATTTTATCGGCGAATTGAGACGGCTGATGCCTTGGGATCACGTCAAGGAAGCAACGTTTGAGTGTGAACCGGGAACGTTGCAGAAGCCCAAGCTTGAAACGTTGCGCGAGTTGGGCATTACGCGGTTGAGTCTGGGCGTAGAAAACTTCAACGACGCCATACTCGAGGAAAATGGACGTGCTCACCGTTCCGCTGAGATATTCCGTGCCTATGAGTGGGCGAAGGAATTGGCGTTCCCGCAGATCAATATTGACTTGATTGCTGGCATGGTGGGCGAAACTTGGGACAACTGGCGGGAGTGTGTACGCCAGACCCTCCGTTTGCAGCCTGATAGCGTTACCATTTACCAGATGGAGTTGCCATATAACACAGAGTTTTCCAAAGCCGTGCGAAGTGGTCAAGCGTTGCCATTACAGCTTGCTGATTGGCCGACCAAGCGCGCCTGGGTGGATTACGCGTTCCGCGAATTGCTGGCAGCAGGCTACGAGATTTCCAGTGGCTACACCGTTGTCCGCGATAAAAACCAGGTGCAATTCCTTTACCGCGACGCCTTGTGGCACGGTGCTGACTTGTTGGGCACTGGAGTCGCTTCGTTCGGACATATTCAAGGTGTACATTTTCAGAATCACACCGAATGGGACACCTATTTGCAATCGCTACGAAGCAACCAGCTGCCCTTTTACCGGGCATATCGGTGCGAGCCTTTGGAATTATGTGTGCGAGAGTTTGTACTCCAGTTAAAAACGGGTCAAGTGGACTTGGGTTATTTCCGTGCAAAGTTCCACGAAGATTTAGGGGCGCGCTTTGGCGAAGAATTAGCTTGGCTGCGTGAGATGGACTACGCGGACCTCGATGATCAGCGTCTGACGCTCACACGGGCGGGCTTGCTTCAGGTAGATCGGCTGCTGCCCATTTTCTTTCTGCCCCACCATCGCACTAACCGCTACGTCTAAACTGCTCGCGAGGCGCAATCAGAAATATGGCTGGGGAACACGAAGTCGTCTTCTGGATGGGCAAATTCCCTGCGGTGTTACCGCGCGACCGCCAGTATTGCCGCAATCATATGTGGTGCCAATCACACGGGGAACGCCGGCGCTTCGGGTTCACGAGTTATGCGGTGCGGCTGATGCAGGACGTTTATTTTCTGGATTGGCACGTCAATGAAGGCGATCACGTCTCTTATTTGCAGCAGATAGGCCACATTGAAACTTCCAAAGCTACTGCAGACCTGTTTGCACCCCTGACTGGCCGCATTATCCAGTTCAATCACGCCCTCTTGCAAGATGCCTCTCCGATCAACCTCGATGGCTACGGCGCAGGCTGGCTTTTCGAGATGACGGAAACCGAAGGAGAAGTTTGGGACGCAGAGCAATATAAGGCCTACCTAGAAGCGACCTGGGAAGAAACGCAACGCACCCTCAAAGGGGACATCAACAGATGAGCGACAAAGTTGTCCTAGCACCGTGCATGGGCGTGGGGAAAGTGGTGGCCAACGTGACCCGACGGGCGGCCTACCTTGCTCACACGATGTGCCCAGAAGATACCGAGATTCTCTCAATTCCCGCGCTTTTAGCCGGCGATGAACAGGAAAGGCGACTGGTCCTCGAGCATCCTGTCGTAGTCATTGAGGGCTGCGTGTTGCGCTGCGCCAGTCACGTACTAAAACTCATTGGTGCTAAACCCGCGGCAAAGATTGAGGTGTCGCGAATTATTCGGGAAAGGCGGCTCACTCCCGGGCGCACACGGAAGGAATTAGAGGCTTCGGGTAAACAACTCGCCCAAGCCGTCGCCGAACGCCTGCAACTGGCCTTGGTGGATGAACCCTGGACAAATACGGCGCCTGGCGACCCTTTACCCACGGGGTGTCCGTTCGCTTGTTCCTGCAACCAAGCCGATGCGGCCTCTGCGGCAAGGTCCCAACAGCAGGGGTCCGCCGAATGTGCTAGCGAAAGTGCTGGTGCGGTATCTCCAGCTAACACTCAAGCTCCGGAGCACGGAACCGCTTCGCCTGCAGAGCCTATGCCAGCGCACGGATTAACGTTGTTGCCATGCCAGGGGATTAAACGCAGCGGCGCCCGCATCGCGCAGCGCGCTGCCTATCATCTGTGCGAAGATGAGGACAAACTGCTGGGCAAATCCCAGCCTTTGTGTATTTCCGCGCTGGCTGCCGGTGTGCCCGAGGATGTCCATTATTATCGCGATTTTCCCACGGTGGCGCTGAACGGCTGTCCGAAAAACTGCGCCACGAAAATCGCCGAAATCTTCGGCATCCCCGCAATCCGCAGTGTCAATCTCTACGAAGCCTTTCCCGACTATCCTTGTGAACAGCGCTGCCTGGAACCGGATTTGACCCCGCAGGAATCAGAACTCGCCCAGCGCTGGGCGGAACAGTTGTTGCCAGAGTTGCGCAAACTGCTGGCCAACACTCACTGGCAACCGCGTGTCCACAATACCCATGGGATGGTCAA
>BEIM01000310.1 GCA_002898995.1 bacterium HR36 | reverse complement strand
GGAAATTCGGCGGGTCATTCAGGTGCTTTGCCGGCGCACGAAAAACAATCCCGTGCTTATCGGCGAACCGGGTGTGGGCAAGACGGCGATTGTAGAAGGCCTGGCGCAGCGGATCGTGCGCGGCGATGTGCCTGAAGGGTTGAAAAACAAGCGGATTATTCAACTGGACATGGGGGCGTTGATTGCAGGAGCGAAATATCGGGGTGAATTCGAAGAGCGGCTAAAAGCCGTGCTCAAAGAAGTGCAGGAAGCCCAGGGCGAGATCATCCTGTTCATTGATGAGCTGCACACGGTGGTGGGTGCTGGGCGCGCGGAAGGGGCGATGGATGCCTCGAACTTACTCAAACCTATGCTGGCACGCGGAGAATTGCATTGCATCGGGGCGACGACCCTGGACGAATACCGCAAATACATCGAAAAGGATGCCGCCCTGGAACGGCGCTTTCAGCCGATTCTGGTCGAACCGCCTTCCGTGGAAGACACCATTTCGATCCTGCGGGGTCTGAAAGAGCGCTACGAAGTGCATCACGGCGTGCGGATCAAGGACAGTGCGTTGGTAGCGGCGGCGGTTTTGTCGAATCGCTACATTGCCGATCGTTTCCTGCCCGACAAGGCCATTGACCTGGTGGATGAGGCGGCCGCGAAGCTGCGTACCGAAATGGATTCGATGCCCAGCGAATTAGACGAAATTCTGCGGAAGGTCATGCAGCTGGAAATTGAGCGGGAGGCCTTGCGTAAGGAAACAGACCCGGCATCACGGGATCGGCTGCAAAAGCTGGAAAAAGAGCTTGCCGATTTACGGTCGCAAGCCGACGCCCTTAAGGCACAGTGGCAGCAGGAAAAAGAAATGGTGCAGCGGCTGCGCGACCTGCGTGCGCAGATGGAGCGCACCAAGATCGAAATTGAGCAGGCCGAGCGACAATATGACCTCAACCGCGTCGCCGAATTGAAGTATGGGCGCTTGTTCGGTTTGGAAAAGGCGCTCAAGGAAGCCGAGGACGAACTGGCTCGCAAGGGTGTTCGGCTCATCAAGGAAGAGGTGGATGAGGAAGACATTGCTGAAGTCGTCAGCCGGTGGACAGGCATTCCGGTGAGCAAGTTGCTGGAAGGCGAAGCGCAGAAGTTGATGCATTTGGAAGAGGAGTTGCACAAGCGCGTGGTAGGACAGGACGAGGCAGTGCGCGTGGTAGCCGAGGCGGTTATTCGCGCCCGCACGGGACTGAAAGACCCGAATCGGCCGATTGGCTCGTTCATTTTCCTCGGGCCGACAGGGGTCGGGAAGACGGAACTGGCGCGGGCGCTGGCCGAGGCGCTCTTCGACGACGAACGGGCCATGATCCGGATTGACATGTCCGAATATCAGGAGAAGCATACCGTGGCTCGGCTGATCGGCGCCCCGCCTGGTTATGTGGGTTACGAAGAAGGTGGGCAATTGACCGAAGCGGTGCGGCGGCGACCGTATTCGGTGGTGCTGTTCGACGAGATCGAAAAAGCCCACCACGACGTGTTCAACGTGCTGTTACAGATCCTCGATGATGGCCGACTTACCGATGGCCAAGGACGTGTCGTGGATTTCAAGAACACCATCATCATCATGACCTCCAACATTGGCAGCCAGCGTATTCTGCTTTATCAGGGGCTGCCTGGCGGCCCAGAATACGAGCGGATGAAAGAGGCGGTGCTGGAAGAATTGCGGTTGCACTTCCGACCCGAGTTCCTCAACCGCGTGGATGAAATCGTCGTTTTCCACGCGCTGAGCGAAGTGCATTTGAAGCAGATCGTGGTAATACAACTGGAGCGGCTACAAAAACGCTTACAAGAACGGCGAATTACCTTGCAGGTGACCGAAGGGGCAAAGGAGTACCTGGCACGGCAGGGGTACGACCCGCACTATGGGGCGCGGCCGCTGAAACGGCTCATCCAACGGGAAGTGGAGACGGCCTTGGCGAAACGGTTGCTCGCGGGCGAAATCCGCGATGGCCAGACCGTCCAACTGGATTATGACGCCCATAGCGATAAACTAATATTTCGGGTGCTGACTGCCGCTTCCTGAAAGGAAACGGCGATGGTGTGAGCCAGGCAGCGCCTTGGCCGCAGCGATGGTAAACCTGAACAGTCGCCAGGCTGATTTAGCAAAGTCATAGGCAGAGGCCTCGCAGCGTATCGGGGCTGCCGGGCGTCCTTAGGACGGCAAGGATTTCACTCATGCCGCGAGACATTGTTCGCTGGATGCAGGCGTTCTTCGTGCCACTGGCCCAGAACCAGCAGCGGACGTGCTGGTCGCCACCGGTAGATATTTATCGCACACCGCGCGGCTGGCTTTTGAAATTCGACCTGGCGGGAGTGCGGCCGGGGGATGTTCGCATAGATGTGCACGGCTCGCAGGTCACCGTCTCCGGGTTGCGGCGGGATTTTTGTGTCGAGGAATATGGCTACGCTCAATATTGCATGGAAATCGCCTACAACCAGTTTGAGCGGACGGTGGAGTTGCCAGCCGACCTGGACCGTGCCGCAATTGAGGTGGATTACCGCGAGGGAATGCTGCTGGTGGATATTAGGGTCGGCGTCTGAACCGAGCTCGCCGCGGTGTTCCCCTTCTTTCTAACTCGCAATCCTTGTCTGGCTCCTTGCCGAGCTTTCCTGAGCTGTGAGGGAGAAAACGCCGTGAGTAGCACACCTCTGCCTGCGATTCAAGAATTGCCCGTGCTGCCGTTACGCAATACGGTAATCTTTCCCGCGACGTTTGCGCCGTTGTCGGCGGGTCGGCCCAGTTCGGTGGCGGCTGTGGAAGCGGCGGCGGCACGCGATGACAAAGCGCTGGTCATTGTCGCCCAGCGCAACCCCGAGCAGGAGCAGCCGGCCTCCCTGGAAGACCTGTATCCTGTCGGCACGCTCGCAGTCATTCGCAAATTGGCGCGCTCGCAGAGCGGCATGGAAATCCTCGTGCAGGGTATGGAGCGTGTCAGTCTGCTCAAACTGGAGCGCACGCAACCATATCTGTTGGCGCGGGTGCAAGTGTTGGCCTGGCCCGACGACACGGGGCCCGAAGTAGAGGCGCTGTTCCGCAGCATTCTCGACGTGATGCGGCGCATTATTGAGCTTTCGGGAGCGGAGACGCCGACCAATTTGCAGGAGATCATTTCCCAGCAGGGCGATCCACTGCGGGTCGCGTATTTCATCGGCTCGATGCTCAGCCTCGATGTGCCGAAAGAGCAAGCCTTGCTTGAGGCCCCGACGCGGTTGGAAGCGCTGCGCCTGCTTTATCAGTACCTGCATCACGAATTGCAGGTGCAGGAATTGCGGCACAAGATTCAACAGCAGGCCCAATCCGAACTGACCAAGCAGCAGCGCGAGTACATGTTGCGTCAGCAGTTGCGGGCGATTCAGGAAGAATTAGGCGAAAAAAGCCCAGAAAAGGCGGAAATGGACGAGTTACGGCAGCGTCTGGCCGAAGCCGATCTGCCCGACGAGGTACGCAAAGAAGCCGAACGCGAACTGAACCGTCTCGAACGCTTACCGCCGATTGCCCCCGATTATCAGGTGATCCGTACCTGGCTGGAGCTGGTTTTGGAACTCCCCTGGCGCAAGGAAACGCCCGACCAGCTGGATATTGCCCGCGCCCGGCAAGTGCTCGACGAGGACCATTACGGGCTGGAAGAAATCAAGGAGCGCATCCTCGAACATCTGGCGGTGCTGAAGCTGAACCCGCAGGCGAAAGCGCCGATCCTGTGCTTTGTCGGGCCGCCAGGCGTCGGCAAAACCTCGCTGGGGCAGAGTATTGCGCGCGCACTGGGCCGAAAGTTTGAGCGGCAGAGTCTGGGCGGTTTGCACGATGAGGCGGAGCTGCGCGGCCACCGCCGCACTTATATCGGCGCCATGCCCGGCCGCATCATCCAGGCTATTCGCCGGGCCGGCGTCAAGAATCCCGTCTTGATGCTCGACGAGGTCGACAAAATCGGTCGGGACTTTCGCGGCGATCCCGCGGCGGCTCTGCTCGAAATACTCGACCCCGCTCAGAACACCAACTTCCGCGACAACTACCTCGATCTGCCTTTTGACCTGTCGAAGGTGTTTTTCATCACCACGGCCAACAACTTGATGACCATTCCGCAGCCCTTGCTCGACCGCATGGAAGTATTACGACTGGCCGGCTACACACTCGAGGAAAAAATGGAAATTGCCCAGCGCTATTTGATTCCGCGGCAACTGAAAGAAGCAGGGCTAGCTCCGGGGCAACTCGTCATTCCCCCTGCTACGTTGCAGATAGTGATCAGCCGGTATACCCGGGAAGCAGGGGTGCGAGAATTGGAGCGGACTTTGAGACGACTGGCGCGGAAGGTGGCGGTGCGCTTCGCTGAGGGCCAAACCGACCCCGTTACCGTGCAGCCGCAAGATTTGCCTGACCTGCTTGGTCCCGAACGGTTTTTCCCCGAACAGGCCCGCGAGGAATTGCCGCCGGGCGTGGCCACCGGTCTGGCTTGGACGGAAACGGGCGGGGAAGTGCTCTACATCGAGGCAGTGTTGTTACCGCAGGCGGAGGGCTTGCGTTTGACGGGACAGTTGGGGCGGGTGATGAAGGAATCGGCCCAAGCGGCGCTGAGTTATGTCTGGTCGCACGCCGAGATGCTGGGGATTTCCCCCAAGAAGTTTCGTCGCCACGGCATCCACATTCACGTACCCGCTGGCGCCGTGCCCAAGGACGGACCGAGTGCTGGCG
>BEIM01000309.1 GCA_002898995.1 bacterium HR36 | reverse complement strand
CGTTACTACACGCACGGGGGGCTTACGCCCCCCGCTCTTGCCGGAGTTCGGTCTCCGGAAATGTCGCGTTCCTTTGCCAGCGCGATCGTCATTCGCACGGGGGGCTTACGCCCCCCGCTCTTGCTCCGCGCGACGTCAGTTCGCCAAGATGTGGGGCTGCGCCATTCCAGGTGCGTTCCCCACACCCACGGGGGGCTTACGCCCCCCCGCTTGCGCGGGAGGGCGAAAGTCGGCCGGAGAAACAGAGGCATTCACGGTCCGCGAATGCGCCTCCGCCAGGAGCGGCGGGCGTGAGCCCGCCGTGGGGTGTGAATACTATTGCGCAGACGTTGGATCTCATAACATGTAGGGAGGCGGATCGACGTGGCACACCAGGACGCGGATCGAGGTAGGTTCGTTCCGGGGCCGGCGTCCGCTGGTTCCATCAAATTGGCCCTAGGGTAAGACTAGGCTTGCTAGAAATACTGGCGTAATGCGGTGGAAAGGTGTGCAGGTTCCTTTGGGAAATGCCAGGGAGCAGGGTTCTGTTTTGCAATCGCCGGCTCGTAAAATGAAATGGAGCCGACTCACTGATGAAATGTGCTCGGCTGGTGCGGCTTCCGGTGAAGCGAGGCGCGGGCAAGCACTGGAAAGGAGGGACTGACCCAAGACATGGCGGAAACATCGTTAGAGTTCGCGAATCGGGATGAGATGGTTCGCGTGCTGGGTGCTCGAGACCAAAACGTGCGTTTGGTGCGAGAGGCGTTGGGTGTGCGTCTGATTCCCCGCGAACGGACCTTGCAGATCGAAGGCCCGGAGGAACAGGTGCACACGGCAGCGCGGGTGTTCCAGCAGCTGCGCCAGATGGGCCAACAGGGTCCGGTAAGCCTAGCCGATGTCCGCACGGTGTTGGACCTGGTGATTAGTGGCGGGCCTGAATTGAGCACGGACACCGCGACGGGTCTCGGGATGCGAAATGTTCGGCCACGCACAGACGGCCAAGCGTATTACGTTCGGGCCATGCAAGAAAACCAAGTGGTGTTGTGCATAGGCCCGGCAGGGACAGGCAAGACTTACTTGGCCGTGGCCATGGCGGTGCATTGTCTGAAAAGCGGTTTGGCCAAGCGGCTGGTGTTGTGCCGACCAGCGGTGGAAGCAGGGGAGCGGTTGGGGTACTTGCCTGGCGATATTGCTGCAAAGGTCAACCCGTTTCTCCGCCCATTGCTCGACGCCTTAGAAGACATGATGGAACCGGAGCGAGTGCGGCGGTGCATGGAAAACGACGTCATCGAAATTTGCCCGCTGGCCTACATGCGAGGACGCACGCTGAACCAGGCGGTGATCATTCTGGATGAGGGGCAAAATGCGACAGTGGCGCAAATGAGGATGTTTTTGACGCGCATGGGGCTTGGCTCCAAGATTATCGTAACTGGCGATATTACGCAAGTGGACTTACCGAAGAAAGAGCAAAGCGGCCTGATTGACGCGATCCATCGCTTGCGGGGCATCGAGGGGATTGCTATTGTGGAATTAGGACAAAAAGACATAGTACGCCATCCTTTGGTGCAAAAAATCGTGCATGCTTACGAACAGGAGCCGCCCCGAAAGGCACAGCCGGGCTAAGGTGATTCCAGCAGGAAAGCGCCGAGGCCTGCTACTTCAGTTGCAGCAGGTCTCTTGGAAGCCGTGCCGCTGCGCCGACGGGAATTATCGGACGTATGTTTAGCAATGGCGGAAGAAGATGGGGCCGACTCGATCGCTGGCCAGGCTTGCGCCGCACCGGACAGCCTAGCCACCCCCGGAAGCTCTGGCAGCCTTGGATGTTGGGACGTTTGTTGCTATTGGGAGTTACAACCGTGGTCGTGAGCCTAGTGGTCAACGCTGGGGGCAGCTTTTGGGGACCGCCTTTCGCCTTCCGCGAAGGCGAACGCTACGACCGACCGATCCTGGCCCGCGTGGATTTCCGCAGCATGGATGACAAAGAATATCTCCAAGGTAGTATTCTAGTTCCTGCGCACCAGCCGATCAGCGAAAAGCACTTAGCGTTACTGCGTGCCGAACACGCGGCGTATTTGCAGAGTCTGACGCTGCGAGATTATCTGCGGCACTGGCTGGGCCTGGTGCTGATCACTGCGGGGCTGACGACGTTAGTGGCGGTGTGCACCCTGCGCTACTATCCGTCCTTCGTGAACGACCTCCGCAAGCTGGTGCTGGTTTGCGCCAGCGTGGTGTTGGGAGCAGGTTTGGGGGTGGTGTTTGGGCAAGCTCCGTGGTACGCCGCGGTGCTCCCCCTGATGATGCTGGCCATGATTTTGAGCCTGGCTATCCCACAGGGTTTGGCGTTTCTCGTCATGGTCAGCTTGGCGCTGCTGGTAACTTTAGCCCACGGTGCGAGCCTGGAGCGGCAGTTTGTGGTGTTGGCGAGTGGTTTGGTCGCGTGTGTGTTAATGTTGCGCCGCGTCCGCCGACGCTCGCAATTGGTAATCGTCGGATTCTGCGCGGGCATAGTGTTTGTGCTCATGAGCCTGGCGGTTGGATTGCTCACGGACCAAACCTGGACGCTCATTACTTGGGACGCTGGTCGCCGCTTCTTTTACAGTCTGCTGGCAGGGTTGTGCCTGACGGGACTGTTGCCATTTGTGGAAAAACTTTTCGGAGTGGTGACCGATATTAGCCTGCTGGAGTTGGGCGATGTAAGCCATCCGTTGCTGCAGGAACTGCTGCGGCGCGCCCCAGGCACTTACACCCACAGTGTAACGGTGGCTACGCTCGCAGAGGCCGCGGCAGAACGAATCGGAGCCAACCCTTTGTTGTGCCGCGTTGGCTCGTGTTTCCACGATGTGGGAAAAATGTTGACACCCCATTATTTTGTCGAGAATCAGGCTGGCGAGAATCGCCACGCCTCCCTCACGCCAGCGATGAGTGCTCTGATTATCATCAACCATGTCAAAGACGGCGTCGCTCTTGGCCAAAAATACCGCCTTCCCAAACCTATTCTCGATATCATCGAACAGCATCACGGCACGACCTTGGTGGAGTATTTCTATCGCCAAGCCTTACGCAAATGGCAGGAGCAGCTGGCCCGAGGTGGCGAAGCTGTGGCCAAGGAAACAGAAACGCCCCTTGCAAGCGAGGCCAGGAGCGATGGAGCCCCAGCAAGTGCCCTCTCGGGCTCGCCAAACGGTTCCTCGCTGGTTGCCTCGTCCGTTCCAGCTGGCCCGATGACTCACGCTAACGCGGAGCCGACTACAGACACCACACGCGCGGGTGAGGTCTTGGAAAGCAATTTCCGTTACCCTGGCCCCAAACCCCAGACGCGCGAAGCGGGGATCGTTATGCTGGCAGACGCTGTCGAAGGAGCCGCCCGCGCTCTGACCGACCCTTCGCCAGGCAGTTTGCAGAAACTGGTACATGAAATCGTGTTGAAACGCTTACTGGAAGGTCAGTTTGACGAGAGCGGCCTGACCCTGACAGAGTTGCGTCAGATTGAGGAGAGCTTGTGCAAGAGCTTGATTGCTCTATACCATGCCCGCGTCAAATACCCCGAGACGAAATCCCCGGGCACTAAGGGAGCAGTGATACGGTAAGGAAAATGCCCCGGCAAAGTGTAGCGCTACTGAGTTTTCATCGAGCCTAAAGCGGATCTGTAGGAAGCTATCAAGATTACGACATTGTGAGGCCGCGTTCCCGCTCGATAGTTCGATATGGGATGACCGGTAGGCGGTGCAAGCAGATGCGGCCCTGTAAGCGGGGATGGAAAAACATGGGCACGAACTGGAGTATGTGTGTCAGTCCATGGGAGCCCGCAACGGATGCCCTGGAAGAAGCCTCTCGTACAAGGCGACTAATTCGGGAGGGGCCAGGTTTGGATCGTGCCAACCAGCTTGCCAAAGTTCCCAGGAAAACGAATAAAGATTGAACCAGATGGCCTCAGCGTGGAACGATGGCCAGTAAGCGGGAGAGCAGTTTTGTGGCACGATCTGCCCTGACTCTTGCCAGGGATAATAGGCTTGCTGCTGGGGGTCATCTCTGCGGTACAAGCGTAAACCGTACCAATCCAGCTGCCAGAAGTATTGCGAGTGCAGTGCATGGCGTAAAGGCTCGGCGAGGATATCCACGCCGGCCCACTGATACAGGCCCAGTAAAGCATGCTGCACGATTCGCTGAGCATTGGGCGGTAAGTTTGCGAGCCAACCGAATTGGCGCCACTCCGCGACGATCCAGCCAGCCTGGCAACTCAAACGCAACACCGCAGGCGCCAGGCTGTGATTCGCCCCTTCGCCGGCCTGAGGCGTTCGCGCTGCCAAGTGTATTTCCACAGCGGTAACGCTCAGGAATACGTCTTCTACTTCAGGCAGCGGACCGTGCCAGCGAGAGCAACGCTCAAGTGCAAACACGAGATTACGCTCCACGAAGCGAAGCACGGCCTCGGATACCTGCTGCCGCTGGCGCTGCCAGCGGGCCAATTGTCCCGGACTACAGGACGAGAACGGAGTGCCGTACAAGCGTCGGCCCTGACGATACACTTTGCGCAAAGTTCCCGAATGAACACCAGGACGCAACAGCTGCCGCACGGTTTCCCCGTGGTGGCCGATACGCAATGGTTTTAGGGTGCAACTTCGGTTCGCCCGGTATAGTTTCCAGTTCTCCTTTAGCTCCCAGGCGAGAAAGCCAAATACCCCAGGAATCGCCCAGATCACGGATGTGACCAGGGCGACAGCTCTGGCACGATTGGTAGGCGTATCTTCCCA
>BEIM01000308.1 GCA_002898995.1 bacterium HR36 | reverse complement strand
GCGAGAAGCCACCTCGCCACCAAGCTGGCGTGTATCGGCTAGCAGGAACCGGCTGCAAAGCATCGGCGTCAGGGTAAAGCTGACCAACAGCGACACCAGCACTGCTACGGACGCGGTAATGCCGAATTGAAAGAGGAAACGCCCGGTAATGCTAGACATGAACGACACGGGTAGGAATACGACTACCAGAGAAAATGTAGTGGCCAGGACTGCTAAACCAATTTCGCGCGTGCCTTCGATGGCGGCTTGCACGGGTGGGAGCTTTTTTTCCTCCATAGCTCGGAAAATGTTTTCCAGCACCACAATGGCGTCGTCTATCACCACCCCGACCATGAGCACTAATGCTAACATAGTTACGTTGTTCATGGTGAAATTGAGGGCACGCATCATCGCAAACGTGGCGATAATCGAAGCGGGAATGGCGAGGGAAGCAATCAACGTAGAACGCCAACTCCGCATAAACAGCAATACGACGATACTGGCAAGAATGCTGCCGACGATAAGGTGCATGCGAATCTCGTGCAGTGCTGCCAGGATATAGCGCGACTGATCTTGAATCACCTCGATGTGAACATCGGGATAATGTTCGCGGAGGTAAGCTTGCGCTTTGCCGAGCCGTTCTTTGACGGCCTGAATCACCTCGATGGTATTGCTGCCGGATTGCCGCTGCACCGTGAGGACAACAGCAGGACGACCGTTTAGCCGTGCCAAAGTGCGGACCTCTTTCTGGCCATCAGTAACGCGGCCGAGATCCTCGAGGGTGATCTTGCGGCCGTTGATGGTGGCGACGGTCAATTCGCGAAAGGCACGGACGTCGGGAAGTCGGCTCAGCGTTCGCAGGCTCAGTTCCCGGGAACCCGACTGAACGTTACCGCCAAACCCTTCGGTATTCTGGCGAATTAGAGCATCACGGACTTCGCTAATGGAGATGTGATAGGCAGCGAGACGCCGGGCGTCCACTTCAACCTGAATAGCGCGCTCGGTGGCGCCGTAAATGTTTACAGCGCCCACGCCGGGGGCCGATTCGATGATGTCTTTGATCGCTTTGTCCGCGATGAGATATAGTTCGCGGCCATCCCGGTGAGTGCCCCCGGCAATCGCCAGGGAGAGAATGGGTGAGGTGTCGGTGTCAAGTTTGCGAATAACCGGGGGATAAGCGTCGGCAGGCAGACGGTTGAGCACGGCGGCGATGGCATCGCGAACGTCTTGCGCGGCGGTGTCGAGATGACGATTGAGGTTGAAGGTTAGCAACAGCAACGAGCGCCCTTCGGTGGAGATCCCCCGCAATTCGTCGAGGCCCTCAACGGTGGCCACGGCATCTTCGAGGACCATGGTAACTTCCGACTCCACTTCTTCGGCGGAGGCGTTAGGCAACAGGGTGGTTACCGTTACTGTCGGCAAATCTACTTTCGGGAAGCGGTCGATGCCGATCTGCCAATACGCTGCCAACCCGGCCACCACCAGGGCCAAGGTAAGCATGGTAGCGAAGACGGGCCGGCGGACACACAATTCAGCCAACCATTGCACGGCGGGTTTCTCCAGAAGGCGCGTCGGCAGGAAGGTTTGAAGCCGGCAGGAGCGCGTGTCAACCTATTGTACAGGCTATTCCCAAAAGAGCAGCCAGGTCAGCAGCACATAAATCGGGACGAGGATGGGCAGAGTGTACCGCACGACGTAGCCCAGAAAACTGGGCATGGGATAATGGTTTTCTTCGGCGATGGCCTTGACCATGAAGTTAGGACCGTTGCCGATGTAGGTGTTGGCCCCCATGAACACCGCGCCACAGCTGATGGCTTCGAGCAGTTTGGGTGCCTGATGAACCAAGTGGGAAATCTCATTGGGCGCAGCCGCGAGCGTAGCGAAAGCTAGGTAGGTCGGCGCGTTGTCCAAGAGCGAAGACAAAACTCCCGTAAACCAGAAATATTGCCAGGGATGCCGGAGATTCCAGTTGGGGCCGTGCATTTTGAGTAGTTCGAGAGCAGGAGCCATGGTAACAAAGATACCGGCGAACAAGACGGCCACTTCAATGATCGGATTCCACGTGAAGCCGTTTTCCTGGTGTATGTGCCTTGGCGTGAATACGAATGAAACCGCGCCGAGAAGAACCATGGCCAGCGACGACCACAAGGGTGAGTAGCCGTTACGCAATAACCAGGCCTGCCCGAGAACGCACCCCAGCACACCTGCGAGAAGCACGATGTTCCGCTTGCCCCGGAGCCAGGGAACCGAACCCGACGCCTCAACTTTCTTGTCTGACAGGGCGATCGCGGATCTATCGCGCAGGAAGTTCCAGCTATCCCAAAGCAGGAACAGCCCCAGGACGATCCCGTTGGCAATGAGCCACTCTTTCCAAAGGCGGATGGTCCAGGTGAAAGGGACACCTCGGAGAAAGCCCAGAAAGAGCGGTGGATCACCGAGCGGGGTGAGAAGTCCGCCCATGTTGCTGACCACGAAAAGGAAGAAAATGGGGACGTGAGACCGGTGCGGCCGGTGCTGATTTAGCCGCAAGACTGGGCGAATGAGCACCATGCTTGCGCCGGTGGTGCCGATGAAGTTAGCCAGCACCCCCCCAAAGAGCAAAAATCCGAGGTTGGTCAGCGGCCCGGGACGGAAACGATCTGCCAGCCATAGACCGCCAGCAATTACGTACAGCGAACCCAAAAGGGCAATAAATGCAGCGTACTCTTCCAAAGCGTGGAGAAGCACGTGGACGCCCGCGTCGCCTTCGGAGAGTAGATATGCAATGGTTGGCACGGAACATGCGAATGCGACCAATCCCCGACGGAAATTGGACTCCCAAAAGTGAGGAGCCAGCAACGGCAAGAGTGCAATAGCCAGCAGGAGCGTGGCAAATGGCGCAGCTGTCCACCACGGCGGATGCAATGCCTCAGCCTGCGCCTCTGCGGCCCAAGCAGATAGAGGCGCGAACACCAGCCACATTGCCGGCAGGGCAAGCATTCTTTGTGCTATTTTCCCCAGTTCGCCCAAGCGCGTTCTCCTTTTCACCCGTCTTTCGGTGGCTCCCGAGTATTTAGTAGCGAGGAACAGAAAAATTTCTGGCAAAATCGTCTTGAAAACGGTAGAAGAAGCATTTAGAATCAATTGTCCAGAGCAATAGTCGGCAGTCTTCGCGCTGCTGCTGTAAGTTAGTTCACTTCGGAACGGAGAATTGAGGCCTATCATGACTCCTCCCGCAGGTTGCCCTAACTGAACGAACGGACAGGATTAAGCGTAAATTGCCCAGGAGGTAGCAATGCCGCTGGGCAATCGCTAACCCCTTTCGCCCATTGCACCGCACGGGCCAACCTGGACAATCCGACGAACGAACCGAGACGCTCTTTACCCCTCGTCGCCTGCAAGGGAAGCAACTATGGCAACCCAAAGCAAGAAGCGCAAGCACCGACGCAAGAAACAATCCCTCCTCGGCTCGGCGACTCCGGAGACTGCTTTTTCCTCAGATTTGCTCACCCCCGAAGAAGAACGGGAACTGCTGGCGGAATTCTGGGAGTGCAAGTGCGATCTGGTTCGCACTATTTTGCGTGAATTTCCCAGATTACGCAGCCATCGCCCGCCCATGGAGCCTTGGCCAATGGCTCAGTTTATCCGAGACCAGTGTACGGAAGAGGTGTTGGAAAATCACGCGGTTAGGAAGTTGCATGACCGCTACGTAACTTACAAGCACCGTCTGGCGTCAGCGAATATTCGGCTGGCGGCTCATGTGGCCAAGCGGTTTCGCCATCATGCGTTGAGTTACGCCGATTTGCTGCAAGAGGCAGTTTGCGGCCTGATGCAGGCGATTGACCGTTTTGATGTGAGCCACGGCACCCGGTTGGCGACGTACGCCACTTGGTGGATTCGGCAGACGCTGCAGATTGCCGTGGCCCGGCAAAGCCATCTGGTGAGTTTGTCGCCGCATCATCTCCAGGAGCTTGGGCAGCTGCAGCAGGAATGCGAGGCCTTGGCTCACGGTGGGAAGATGCCCAGCGCACAGGAATTGGCCAAACGCACCGGCTCGAGTCTGGAACATCTGGCCCACTTGCAAACCGCCACACGAACCCCAGTCTCCCTCAACGCTGTTCTGGATGACGACAGTGAATTCAAGCTTACCGAAGCCATGCCTGATGTGGCTGTTGCTTTGGAGCGGGAAAAGAATGAGCGGGCGGAATCTTTGCGTTATCTGCTCGACCAGTTGCGTCCTCGCGAACGCCGTGTTCTCGACTTGCGCTTCGGTCTGACAGGAACGGGTTCACACAGTCTGCGGCAGATTGGGCACCTATTACGCATTAGCAAAGAGCGTGTCCGCCAAATTCAAAATCGCGCCCTGGAAAAGCTCCGCGCCAAGGCCGAACAGGCTGGTTGGGAAGCCACGCTGCTGCTGGAGTGAGCGGGCCTGATACGAAAGAGATTCACTGCGGCTGGAATACGTCCGCGGCTTTCCCAGTTTCGTGAAGCCACTTGCCCCCCTGCATGGAGCAGAAAAACATCTAGGGCGTCTGCAACTGGGACTGAGTAAAGGGCATGCCCTACGCGACCTGTAACGAAACTTTCGAAGGCTGGGAACAGGGTTGCATTTGCCATTACGTAGCCGGTGTCGGCTATCACGGTTTGGAAATCGCGCCGTTCACACTGGCTCCGAGCGTGTTCGACATTACGCCTGCGCAACGCCAACAGTTGCGCCGACAGGCGGAAGAGGCGGGCATTCGCATTATCGGCCTGCATTGGCTACTCGCCCGTACCCAGGGCCTGCATCTTACTTCCCCTGATGCAATAGTCCGCCAGCGGAC
>BEIM01000307.1 GCA_002898995.1 bacterium HR36 | reverse complement strand
GGCGGGTGGTGGGGCGAAAGGCGGTGGGAACCTTCCCTTGGGGGAAGACCTTCCCCGGGTTCAGGAAGTCGGCGGAGCCGAAGGCCTGGGGGAGTTTGGATCCGCATATCGAAACTCCGTACAGCCGATAAGTGCCTGGCAGAAGGCCGCCCATGCCTCTAATGCGGCGTCCTGGCCAGGCTTCAGATACGGCGTTAGTGCCTGAGCGTAGTCGCTGAGGAATTGCTGCGCTTGCTGAATTTCCTCCGGAGTGGGCGGACGGCACAGCAAGCGCAGATATGCCAGGCGGATGCGTTCTTCGGCCGTTTGTCCCTCTTGCAGTAAACGCTGCGCGCCCAGGCGCGCCTGTTCGAGCACAAACGGACTATTCAGCAGCAACAGAGCCTGCGAGGGAACATTGGTGACATCGCGACGGCCCGTGGTAACGTCAGCGTTGGCAAAATCAAACACCTGGAACAGCGGCGGCAAATCATTGCGAATCAGCGGAAAATAGACGCTGCGGCGGCGGATTTTCTCGGTGTCGGGTTTCGCGCGGGCGTTTGGGCCGACTGCCCATTCGGAAAACTCCGCTACCGTTGAACCGCCCATCGTCAGGTCGAGTTGGCCGCTGAAGCACAGGATGACATCGCGAATCACCTCAGCTTCGAGCCGTTTGCGGTGGGCGCGCCAGAGCAGCTGGTTTTCGGGGTCCACGGTCATATTGTGCTTGAGTTGGGCCGAAAGCGGTTCCGGCACTCGGCTGGAGAGCTGATAGGCCCGCGACAGGACCAGCTGGCGAATCAACCCTTTCACCGACCAGCCATGACGGATAAATTCGTCGGCCAGATAATCGAGCAATTCGGGGTGGGTCGGTTTGTCACCTGTGGTGCCGAAATTATCCACGCTGGCCACGAGACCCTCCCCGAAGAGGTGTTGCCAGATGCGGTTCACCATAACGCGTGCCAGTAGCGGGTGGGCGTGGATAGTGAGCCATTCGGCCAGTTGCAATCGGCCACTTTGATCGGGCGGAATGGTGGGCGGGGTGCCGTTGGTCAAGACTTCCAGAAAGCCCCGCGGTACTTCCGGGCCGAGCTGTTCGTGATTGCCCCGGATGTGGATGCGACAATTGCCCGGCGTGGGAGCTTCGCGCACGCTCATGCACATTTCAGGCTGCGGTGGACGTTGCTTTTCGAGATCGGCCATCTCCTTCTGCAATTGCTCGACACGCTGACGTAGAGCCCGTATCTGTTCGGCCACACTTTCCGGCACGCCCGTAAGCATCTCCTGCATCGCCGCGTCCTTAGCTAACTCCCCGGCCGGCCGAAACAGAACGGCATCGGCGATCACGTGGCCGGTGGTGTGGGCATTAGAGATGGTTACGCTGCCACTGGTTCCCGCCTCGAAATGGAATACGCCCAGCCGCTGGAACAGACCATCCACGTTGGGTTTCTGACGCTGGTTGACGTGGACCACGGTCTCCCCGCGACTGTGCCGGATAATCACTGGCACTCGGGTGTCGCGGCTATCTCCCGTGGTATAGGAAATGAGCACCTCGTATTCGCCGGCCTTGGGAAGTTTGGGCGTGTAGATGATGCGCTTCTGGCCCTTGCCCGCACGGTCATCGTGGACGTAACCCTGGCCGACATACGGCTGGGCATAGGTCGAGGCTTTCCACTCCCCGATCTTCTGAGCTTGTGTGTCATCGACGACGATTCCTCGCAGGGCACTGACGGAGCGCATGCCCGTCTTACTCTCCGCGGCTTTCAGCTCCGCCTGGGCCTTATTCAACTGATCACGCAGCGGCTGCAGCTTCTTAGCAAACGTCAGGTATTCTCGCAGCCGTTTTTCGCCGTCCGCGCCTAGTGGCCTTTCCACCCAGCCGGAAATCACCACATTGTTGCCCTTGATGCCTTCCAGGGTAATCGTGCTGGTGAAGATGCCCGCTAACGCGTAATATTCGCGAGTGGAGATGGGGTCGAACTTGTGGTCGTGGCAGCGCGCACAGCCCAAACTCAGCCCGAGCAAGGCCTTGCCCAGGGTGTCTAGCTGCTCATCTACCACATCCATCTTGAGCTTGGCCTTGTCGCGCTCGGCTAGAACTTTCGGGCCGATGACCAGAAACCCCGTCGCGATCAACCGCTCGTCGCGTTGCTGCTGCGATTCTGCGGGCATCAGGTCGCCGGCAATTTGTTCGCGGACGAACTGATCGTATGGCTTATCGCGGTTGAAACTGGCAATCACGTAGTCGCGGTAACGCCAGGCCTGGTAAAAGGTGAAATCCTCGTCTTTGCCGTTGGAATCAGCGTACCGCACGACATCGAGCCAGTGCCGACCCCAGCGTTCGCCGAAGTGTGGTGAGGCCAGCAGGCGATCCACCACTTTTTCCCAGGCGTCGGGTGAATTATCCGCCACAAAAGCAGCGATTTCTTCGGGCGTCGGTGGCAGACCAATCAGGTCGAAATAGAGGCGGCGGAGCAAAGTGTGGCGGTCGGCGTCCGCCAGCGGCACCACGCCTTTGGCTTCCATTGCCGCCAGGAGGAAGCGATCCACGGCGGTGCGCGGCCAGGCCGAGTGCCGCACTGCGGGCACGGCTACGCGGCGAAGTGGTTGGAAAGCCCAGTGTTGCCGCCCGGCCTCGGGTGTGCCCGCAACATTGCCGGCTGCCTCCGCGGGCATCGGTGCGCCCAGCCGAATCCAATGTTCGAAATCGGCAATAACCGCGGCGGGGAGCTTTTTCTTCGGCGGCATCTCCAGTCCATCATGTCGCAGCGCTGCGATTATTAGGCTTTCCTCCACCTTACCCGGCACTACCGCCGGCACACCGGAAGAACCGCCGCGCAGCATGGCTTCGCGGGAATCCAGCCGCAATTTCCCCCGCAATTTTTCTGCTTGCGCCGAATGGCACTGATAACATTCGGCCACGAGCACCGGGCGAATCCGCTTCTCAAAAAAATCCAGCCCCGCCTGGCCACTGACTGCAGCGCGAGCGCTGCGGGAATGGGCGGGTTTGCCGCTTGGTTCTGGGGGCTTTGCCCCGCCAGAGCGATCCGAAGTCGCACCGGGAGCATTGGGGCTGGGTAACGGATTCGTCGGGCGCGAGGGAGTCCGCGGATCGGCCCACAAGACCAAGACGCCTACCAATATCGCGCTGCTCACGCTCAACACCACTAGCGGATTGCGGTGCGCGCACATGAGGGTTCCTCGACATTCTTGCGTCCCGAAGGCGAGCCAGTCTAGGCGGGAGACACATATTTTTTTATCGGCCAACAAGTTACAGTCAACGCATTGTGCTAGGAAAAGCGGAGGCGCACAGGGGATGCGTGCCAAGACCGGCCCAGTCGCCTACAATGCCAACGGGACTTCCCGTATTGTGCCCTGGCCAGGCAACGGATCGCCATCCATGTCCGTGTTCGCCACCGACCATCCAATAGCCCTGTTTTTTTCTCTCCTGGCGATGGTGCACGCTTTGACCATCGTGCTGGGTGTACCGTGGGTGCTGTTCATCAAGAAGGAGTCCCCGTCGGCACCGGCCTGGGCTCTGGCCGTTATTGCCCTGCCGATCCTCGGCATTCTGCTTTTTTCGCTATTCGGGTATAACTACGTCTATCGGCCCATCAAAAAACGTCGCCACTTACGAACGGGTTTGGCATCCTGGCAGCGGACGATGCCCCGACATTTGCAACGAGGCGAACTCCAGCACGCTCCGCCAGATACCTGGAACCACCTCGGCCGCTTAGCCGTACGCCTGGGGGCGTTTCCCGTTACCTATGGCAACCATGTTCGCTTTTACCATGAGACCCAGCAAGCCTTCGACGAGATGTTCGAAGCCATTGACCAGGCTAAGCATCACATCCACCTGGAATATTTCATCGTCCGCAGCGATAAGACTGGGGACCGATTACTGCAACGCCTGATCGCCAAGGCCCGGGCGGGTGTGGAGGTACGCTTGCTTTACGATGCAGTAGGCTCCATCCGGTTACACACGGCCTTCATGCGGCCGCTGCGCCAAGCTGGGGGGCGCTGCGAACCATTTCTCACCATTAACCCGTTGCGCCGCCGCATGCAGGTCAACTTGCGAAACCATCGCAAGATTACAGTGATTGATGGGCGGATCGGTTTTACCGGCGGCATCAACATTGGCGATGAATACCTTGGCCGCGATCCACGTTTTGGCCAGTGGCGGGATGAACACCTGCGGTTGGAGGGCCCGGCCGTGGCCTGTTTGCAAATGGTTTTTGCTGAGGACTGGCAGTTTGCTTGCGGCGAGGAACTGCGCGGGGCAGTCTATTTCCCCAAGCCGACGCCTGCGGGGGAAGCCACCGTGCAGATTGTGGACAGTGGCCCCGATCAGGTCAAGAACGCCAATCGTGATCTGATTTTCGCTGCCATTAGCATGGCCCGCAAACGCCTGTGGATCGCCACGCCCTATTTCGTTCCCGATCCTGGTTTGCTGGACGCCATTCGCCTAGCGGCGCGTTTGGGTGTGGAGGTCCAGGTGCTCTTGCCGCGTGTCGCCGACCATTGGCTTACCCACTTTGCCAGCCGGGCCTACGTGGACGAACTCCTGGACGAAGGCGTGAAGTTTTTCGAATACCAACACGGCATGATGCACTCCAAGATGATGCTGGCGGACGATGCCTGGGGCTATGTCGGCAGTGTCAATCTGGACTACCGCAGCTTGCGGCTCAATTTTGAGATAAATTGCGTTTTGCATTCCGCTGCAGAGTTGGCGGAATTGCGCCGCGTTTTCGAGCAGGATTTCGCCCGCAGCCAGCCTATCGAAGAGAAGGTATTCCGCCAGCGATCCTATCGGGTGCGGTTTGCAGAAAGTTTGGCCAGACT
>BEIM01000306.1 GCA_002898995.1 bacterium HR36 | reverse complement strand
CTCCCGAGCTTTCTCGCCTGCCCTGCTGTCGACTCAGGCCCAGCTGATTGGCGAAGCTTTCCTCTACCTCCTCAGCTGGCCCGCCTGACGCAAAAGCATCCCAACTATAGCATAAATCACTCCCGCTTGGCTCATCCGAATCGAGAGCGGTGTCCATGAAATCGGCCAGCACGCTTTCTGGTTCGCCGCGAATCACCGTGGAGATCGCCAATCACCAGAAGCTCCTGCGCGTGGATCGCAAACAGCTCCGCCAAATCGTACGCCAGGTGTTGATCGGGGAGGGATGCTCTCGGGCTGCGATCAGCTTGGCCTTTGTGGACGATGCAACCATAACCCGCCTGCATCGGCAATTCCTCGGATTGAACGAGCCCACCGATGTGCTGACTTTTCCACTTAGCGACGAACCGAGCTTGCTGGCAGGGGAAATTGTTATCAGCACGCCTACCGCGCTGCGCCAGGCCCGCCGGCGCCGCCACGATCCCTTGGCCGAGACATATCTTTACGTCATTCACGGCCTGTTGCATCTGTGCGGTTACGACGACACCACGCCCGAAGCTAGGCACCAGATGCGCCGCCGTGAACGCCACTATCTCCGTCTCCTCGGTCTCCGACTTAGTACCCGCCGCTTGCGATGATGGGGGATCAGTTTGCCAACCTTTTCGGCTTACAGCGGGTTGCCGCGTAATGGCGCACCTTTTAGACACGCTACGCCCTGGACACTGCTGGCATAGCGGGTGCAGTCCTGCAGCGGGAAGGGCGAACCCCATCTGGAGGTCGTTCGTCAATGCCACAGCAGCGCTTGCGAGCGTGCAAGAACGGCGGGCGTTAGCCCGCTGGGGATGTAACGGCGTCAACTGGCCTTGATGACCCAGGTGGGAGTTTTGGCGCGTAGGCAAATGCGCGCACCAGACAAAGACGACGGCCTAACGCCCACCACTCTAGGTGGCGAGGAGGCAATGACAATAAGCGGGCGGGTTCCGATGAACAGCATGGCAGCGACTGCCTGGCAAGCCGATCCCAGCGACGTTACCCGGTTGCATGGTGCGACTGCTGTGCAGGCGTTCGGGCAGAGGAAACCTGACTGGCGGCCGACGGGCTGGCGTGTTGTCGGCTGCGAGTGTCGAGGTCAGCTTTGGCGTACAGCACCAGACCAGCCCCCAGTGCGGCCAACACAAGGCCGATATAAAACAGCGGGCTCGGTCGCAGACCCGCGGCGGGCGGGTGCCAGGTGAGGCTTACGAGTGTGTTGACAATCGGGGCGCCTGCAAATACTAGGGGCGCAATGAACAGCGGGCTGCCACCGCTTTTGATGGAGAAAATGATACACAGGGCGCCCGCGGCTCCGGCAGCGCCAGCCAACGTTGCAAACCCCAAGCCGCGCCAGTTCCATTCGCCGTGGCTGACAAAAGTCAACTTTTCCCCACCGGCCAGGTCGAAATGCAGCAGGGCCAGCGGAACGAGGACGGCGGTGAGAAAATACGCCAGCCCGACGCACAAAAATGCGCGCACGGCACCCGCGGCGGGTTTCCCCTCGCCCAGTGCTTTCTGCCCCTCGTGCAGCGTGGGGACATAAGTGCCCCAGGACAAGATCGCTCCTAGTACGAATGCCAGCCAGAGCATTTTCATGGCTCCCCTCGGTGTTCTGTTTGTCTCTCTGCGGACGCGGCAGGGACTTTCGTTGACCCGGTCAGAATTCCATCTCCAGACGGCGCAGGCGTTCGACGGTTTCCGCCATCAGCGCATCTTCCTCGCGTTCATCGCGGGCCTGGTAAGTAACGCTAAAGCGTAGATACTGGCCGGCGTCGTCCCAGGGAACACAGCAAACCGAATGTTCAGTAATCAGGAAGTGAGCGAATTCCTCGGCGGTCTGGAAGTACCGGCCGGCAGCGCGACGCGGGGCCCGCACATAGAGGAAATAGGTGCCGCCTGGCATGCGTGCGCGGAACCCTACCCGATTGAGCGCCTCGACGAGCTTCTGCAAGCGGCGGCGATATTTTTCCCGCGTGCGCCGCCAGATTTCATCATGCTGCAGGGCGACACAGGCCGCGTGTTGAATCGCCATGAATTGGCCGGAATCGCAATTGTCCTTGACATCGGCAAATGCCTGCACAATCTTGGCGTGACCGGCAACGAAGCCCATGCGCCAGCCGATCATGTTATGCCCTTTGGAGAGCGAATGCACTTCCACGCCCACTTCCTTCGCGCCCTCCACTTGCAGAAAACTGAACGGTTCGCCGTCGTACGTCAACAGGATATGGGCGGCATCTTGAATGACCACGATCTGATTTTTTAGGGCAAACTCCACCACTTCTCGATAAAACTCGCGGTTAGCCACCGCTCCCGTGGGACTGTTGGGATAATTGAGCACCAGCAACTTGGCCCGTTTACGTATGGCGGGAGGAATGCTCTGCAAATCGGGGAGAAAGCCATTCTCTTCCAGCAGCGGCAGGTTATAGACCTGGCCACCGTAATAACGGGTGTGTGTCCCGGCCACAGGATAGCCCGGCACGGTCATGATCGTAATGTCGCCGGGGTTAATGAAACAGGCAGGGAGCATAGCCAGGGCCGGCTTGGAACCGATGCAATGGTTGACCTCGCGCACCGCATCGAGTTCGACGCCGAACACCCGTTTCATAAAAGCCGCTGCCGCGTTCTTGAATTCCTGAATGCCGTTATCTGCGTAACCACGATTTTCCGGGCGGTCCACTTCACGTTTGAGCGCTTCCCGTACTAAGGCGTCCGCCATCTCATCGTTTTCGCCGATGCCGAAGTCGAGGAGTTTGCGTTCGGGATGGGCGGCCAAGGCAGCGCGTTTCGCCCGCTTGATCTTCTCGAATTTGTAAATGGCGCTGCCTTTGCCGTAATTGGCACCGCCGATTCGTTCGGCGAAAAGTGTTTGGAACCAAGGGTCGTGCTCAGTCTCCTTGTGCGACATAGAAAGTTTCTCCGTCAGCAAAAAGGGCACGGGAGCATTAGGGAAGTGGCGGATCGCGGCCCAGCTGATAGAGCGAGCTCCCCAGCGGCGTTCATAGAGGGCTTGTTTGGGGCAATGCACCATTGTAGAGAGGAAGTCCCGTTTCGGTGTAGGCCCAAACCCGCCTTAGTAATTGGCCTCGTCCAAACCAGGCGAGCGTCAGGGTGCCAACGCGGCTGGCAGCGGATAGCCTTGACAACCGGCCGGAGGAGCAAGTGTCGGGTCGGCTACATAGGAGTGTGTGGCTGGGTTCAAGGCAGATGGCGCAGCGTCTGGCGGGCAGCACGGAGGCGCTGGAGAAGCTCGGATTGACGCGGATGTGGTACGCTGACCAGGACAGATTCGGCGCGGGCCAGAGCTTCGTGAAGCCGCTCACGGTCGCATTCCCGCAAACGAGTCTGCCGGGGTAACGAAATCGGCGAAGTGTGAGCGGCGAGGTTGTGCCCATCCCAGCAGCGAAATGCCAGCCAACTGCCGGGCAACTCGTCCAGCTTGGTGGCGGCCAGCTGCCAGGTGATCCCAGCACAATAAACACCAGTAGGATGCTGCACGAAACCTGGAGGATTTGGCTGGGAGGTACCGATTAGCGGCGCGGCAACAGAGGCGTTGTCCACTGGGACAACTGAGGCGCTGGCGCTCGCCATGACTTCGCCACCGCAAATCATTTCGAGGCGTGAAAAAGGGGTGACGCTCCTGGCGTGGGCCACGATGCACCAAGCAGGCGGGCTGGCCGTCGCTGCTGCGGCAGCGGAGACCGCGTTGGGTGTGCGAGGCAGCGGTGATTCGGATGGAGTGAGCATGGAACCCGGCCCAGTCAGCGGAACACTAAAGGGGCTGAGCGGCGGTACTTCCCAAGGATGGGCGAGGTCGTTAATGCGCCATTCCAGGATGGGCCCGTGGGTGGCGTAGGTATGGCCGTGTTTGACAGCGCTGACCCAATTCGCGAGAGAGAAGGGCTGGACTGGTCCGAGCCAGGTCGCTGTGCGCACTGCACCCACGGCCAAGGCGTTGCTGGGTTTGCCACTGGCGCCCACGACGGGCAGAAGCCGACCCGCGTTGAGCAGAGCGTACCAGAGTTCTAGTGTGCTGGCATCCCAAGGTGCCTCCGCGCACCATTCCACTGCGTCTATTTCGCCAAGCATGGCCAGAGGCAGGCGCTCCCCTGGCGAGCCAGGAAAGCCTGGCCAAACCACCAGCCCGCCCTTGCGGTGGCACTGGTAAGCCCAATCGGCCAGGGTATAGTGTTCAAAGCCCGGCTCACCTGCGGTCAGGGGAAAGACGACGCGGTGGCAATGCAACAGCGCCAAATCGCCCCACACCCCACCCTGCTGATACGTGTTGACGCAAACTGCGCACCCAAAGCGCTGCAGCAACACATCTTGCCCGCTGAAGTCCAGCAGGTTCGCCAGCCGTGGTAGGGGTTTTTCCCGGCGAGCAGCCAGCAGATGCACCAAAGTAAGACCTTCCGCAGCGCCTTCTAGAGCGGCAACTGCGGGCGAGAGGAAATGGACGCGTGTGTCGGCCCAATGCCAGCCAGGTGGAGGCGCGAGAACTTGACTCAGGCGCACGCGGATGGCAATGCGTCCCTGGCCGCGATCCGTTTCCCACACCGTAGGCGCGTAAGCTGGTCCGTGCCATACTTCCACCGTGACACGCCCGGGCGGTAGACGCACCTCGCATGAGCCGTCAATGTAGGCCCACACTTTTCCCTGGCTAACCAGATGACCACCCACTTCCTGGCCTGGTGCTACAGGTGGATCGGGCAGGTAACCCAACGGCAGGCGCGGTTGACCATAAGCATCGCGCAGGTGCACCCGGCAAGGCAGCAACCGGCCGGTCGCCGCATCAGTTACGCGCAGGTGTACCG
>BEIM01000305.1 GCA_002898995.1 bacterium HR36 | reverse complement strand
CCTCTGGCGTTTGCCAGGCCCAGCATTATTATGCACACGCTCAACCCCCGTAATGTGCCGCGCATAGCTGTTGGACTCCTCGTCACATTGCCCAGGAGGCTAATCATGAAACTCATCCTGCAGTGTCCTCGCTACCATAAAGACTATCACCTAGGGGCAGTTAAAACCAGTCGGCACAGCCACGGCCCAAGTTCAAGTCGTGTTGACATACAACCTGGATCAGCGGATGATCAGGCCCATCCTGGCCGCTAGCTCGTCGCCCTTCCTGATCGTGCCCAGGCAGCGGCCAGCTAAGGAGCTGGAAAAGGAAGATTCCATGAGCCATGCCTTGTATCCTGGTGTGGGCAATGCGCGGCCGCGACGAGTGGTGATTACGGAGCAAATCGCGTGTGGTCAAGGAGAACCGCTGCTGGTGATTGCCGGCCCATGCGTTATCGAGTCCGAAGCCCTTACCCTGCACATCGCTGAACACCTTGCCACCATCCGCGAGCGTCTCGGCGTTTCGCTTATTTTCAAGGCCTCCTTTGATAAAGCCAATCGCAGTTCGGCTAAATCGTACCGTGGTCCCGGTCTGGAGAAAGGGCTAGCCGTCTTGGCCAGGGTGAAGCGCGAGACTGGTTTGGCCATCACCTCAGACATCCACGAACCCTGGCAGGCGAGTGCTGCTGCGGAGGTCTGCGATTTGCTTCAGATCCCAGCGTTTCTGGCGCGCCAGACCGATCTCGTACAGGCAGCGGGGAGGACAGGCAAAGCGGTCAACGTCAAGAAAGGCCAATTTCTCGCACCTTGGGATATGCGCCACATTCAGAACAAGCTAGCGGAAGTCGGTTGTGCACGTGTGCTTTTCACGGAACGCGGTACAACTTTTGGTTACGGCAATCTGGTCGTGGACATGCGGGCGATTCCCTGGATGCAGGCCCTGGGTTGCCCCGTCATTTTCGACGCGACTCACAGCGTGCAGCTTCCTGGGGCGGCAGGCGAACGAAGCGGCGGGATTCGCGAAATGGTCCCCTATCTCGCTCGCGCCGCCGTGGCTTGTGGTTGCGATGGCGTTTTCTTTGAAGTGCACCCTAATCCCGATACAGCGCTCAGCGATGGTGCCAACATGTGGCCTTTGCAACAGTTCGAAAAGCTACTGGTTTCGCTACTGCACATTCGGCGCAGCCTCGACGAACTCCATGAGGAGCGACTTCCCGCTGTCGCATAACTCTTTGGGCGCTAAAGTCAGGGGTTTTCTTCCACGGTGAGGGTTTGATTGGCGGGAACGTGGCGGCGAATGAGTGGGTCCGTGCGGCCTAGCAATCGCACTACGACGTCCGCAGCCTCCCGCTTGCCCAGACCAAAATGCACGAGCGCAGGCCGGCCTGAGCTGTAGCCGCCATTGACGGTGATTTCCTGATGCCCCAGCAGTGCGCCGTCCTGGCCGGCTTGGCCCGCCTCATAGACTCGCACCTGAGCGCCAAGGCCCATGCGGTTGATACGGTGACCGACCACGCGCACCTGCAACCAGTTGCCTCCGGGCGTATCATTGCGATACAGATGCGACCCTTCTGGCGGCCACATGCCCACGAACAAGTCCAGTTTGCCGTCGCCGTTGTAGTCCACTGCCGGGCCGTCCACATAATACACCATGCCCAATCCTTCACTGGGCGGCACGTTTTTGCGTATCCCCTCAAGGTGCACTGCTCGCACGTCCGGAACGAGAAGTTTTGGCAGAGCGCCGACGTTTCCGAGGTTGCGGCAAATAAATGGCCAGCGCCTACTTCCCTCCGCGAACCACGCAGACCAATACAAATCAGGCCGACCATCGTTGTCAAAGTCCTGAATTTCGGTGTGCGGCGTTTTATTGGGAATGGAGGGCAGGCCTAACTCGTGAGTAATTTCCCGAAACTGCGGCACACCATTGCGTATGCCCTGATTGAGAAAAACGTGCACGCGCGAAGGGGCAAAGTGAATCCCCACGATCAAATCCATGCGCCCGTCGCCGTTGATATCGCCGAAACTGGCGCCGACCGCCACATCTTCGCCGCGGTCGCTGGGCCTATGTTCCAACAGTGCCCGCAATTCGATTGCCTCGCGGTAACGATTTCCTGGCTGGCTCAGAAACAGCCGGTTGCACCCGGCGACGAAAAAGTCGGGCCGGCCATCTTCATTGATGTCGGCCACGGCGATTCCGAAGCCACCGATATCCGTGGGCAAGCCCACTTCCGCCGTCACCTCGCGGAATTTCATTCCCCCGAGATTCCGGAACAACCGCGACCTGGGCTGGCGTTTGTCCTGCCGCACAAATAAATCTTCACACACGAACAGATCCAGCAAGCCATCAACATCATAATCGAACACGCCAATATCCCGGGCACGGTACAGGTCGCGGGGGCAGGCGCCACAAGCCTCGGAGATGTCCACAAACCGGCCCCGATCATTGCGAAACAAGCGGCACGGCTCTGTTAGCACAGCCACTAATTCCTGCCGCGCCTGGGCGCGATCGCGCGGCAAGGTGTTATTGGCGACATATAAATCGAGCCAGCCATCGTTATCCAGGTCAACAAAAACGGCACCGCTTGCCCGACCGCGTCTCTGCACCACAGAATCTGGCACGCGTTCAAACTTCCCCGCAGCTACCTGACGAAACAGCTGATTAGCACCATCGAAAGGTTGATTTGGCCGGTCAGCGAAATTGCCGCTGAACAAATCGAGCCGACCGTCGTTGTCGAAGTCTCCCCAAGCCGTGGCGTGATTCAATGCCCCGTGCAAAGCCTCTGCCAAACCAGATTCGCTCGTGACGTCGGTAAAGCGGAATCCTCCAGCTTCAGGCGCTTCACTCGCACGCGGGGCACAGTTCAGGATCACCGTGCTCCAAAGCAGAACCAGCAGCGCTAATTGGATCAACCACCGTTGCAAACCAAGGCGGCGGGCAGGCAGCATAATCTTCTCCCTGATTAGTGGCGGACGAAGGCGTTAGCGGCACCAGCTGCGTATCTTTATAGCAGAGGCGCTGCAAAAGCCCATCGGATCGAACGGAAATTTCGTATGAGCCATACACACTTAGTGCTACTCGGAACCAGTTTGCTGGGACTGGCGGCGGGAGTCGTCGGGGTGTTTGCCGTGCTCCGTCGGCAGGCGTTGTTAGGTGACGTGTTAGCGCACGCTACTATGCCCGGCCTAGCGCTGGCGTTTCTGATTGCTCACAGCAAAAGTCTCGAGGTCTTGCTGGTCGGAGCGGGCCTGGCCTGCGGGGCAGCGGGCGGGATGTTATGGATATTGGGGCGCTATACGCGGTTGAAAGCAGATGTGCGGCTAGGAGTAGTGTTAGGGGTATTCTTCGGGGCAGGTATGGCTGTGCTCGGTCAAGCGCAAGACGTGCCAAGTGGCGGGCAGGCAGGGTTGGAGTCCTACTTCTTTGGCAAACCAGCCGGCATGCTGGAACGCGACTTGCTATGGCTGAGTGGGCTTGCTACTCTGTGCGTCCTGGCGGTGGTGCTGCTTTATAAGGAATTCCAGCTGATTGCCTTTGACAACGAGTTTGCCCAGGCCCAGGGTTGGCCAACTGGTCGGCTTGATTTGCTGTTACTGAGCCTGGTCGTCCTAGTGGTAGTCATCGGCCTTCCCATAGTCGGTGTGGTCATGGTATCGGCGCTGCTGATCTTGCCAGCGGCAGCAGCGCGATTCTGGACAAACCGGCTGGGTGTGATGCTAATGCTCGCAGGCGGGATAGGAATCGGCATGGGCATGATCGGAACTATGGTCAGCGCAGAGTGGTCGTATTTGCCTGCTGGCCCCACCATCATGCTCACGGGAGCAGCGTTTTTCGCATTTTCTCTTTTGTGCGCACCCAAACGTGGGCTTGTGGTGCGCTGGCTACGGCGACAGGGTGCGAAGCAACTTAGTCCGACGGAAGTTTAGCCCCTATTGCTACAATGGATGCTGGCGATGACCGACGTGCTGATATCTCTGGTAATGGTGGCGGCAGGCTGCGCAGTGCCGTGCGCCCTACTGGGTAATTACCTGGTGTTGCGGCGGATGAGTTTATTAGCCGACGCCATAAGTCACGCGGTGCTACCTGGGATTGCTGTTGGCTTTCTTCTGACAGAGCAGTTGACTGATTGGCCTGTGCTAGTGGGGGCAACCGCATTTGGCTTGTTGATGGCCTGGGCGGCACACTGGCTATCTACAGCTGGCCGGCTGGCCGAAGATGCCAGCTTGGGCGTGGTGTTTACCACTTTGTTCGCGTTTGGAGTTATTCTGATCACCTACGCAGCGCGTGTCAGGCACGCCGACCTGGACCCTGGCTGCGTGTTGTACGGGCAACTGGAGCTATCTGCGGTACAGAAGGTAAACGTTTTTGGCTGGTTAGTGCCGGCCAGCGTGGTCAGCGTGTTGCTGCCCATTACCCTAGTGGTGGCAGGTGCCGTAGTGCTGTTGTGGAAAGAATTGCAACTGGCGGCGTTCGATGCCGATTGGGCCGAGGCTTCCGGCCTTCGGGCGCGGTTGCTTACTCACGGCCTGTTGGGCTTAGTGGCGTTCGTGTGCGTGGCCGTGTTTCGGGAAGTAGGTTCGGTGCTAGTTGTGGCACTGCTGGTAGTACCGGCGGCGACAGCATGGTTATTCGCCAGGCAGTTGGGGGTAATGGTGTTGCTGAGTGTGGGCGTGGCATTAGCGGGTTCGCTGCTGGGATGTTGGTGGGCAGTACGGTACAACTGGAACACCGCAGGCAGTATCAGTGCAGCGCTGGGGGCGCTGTTTGCTCTAAGTGTGGCGCTGTCACCGCGCCAGGGGATAGTGTGGCAATGGGTGCGGCGATGGGTCTTGCATTGGCGGATACTCTGTGAGGACGTATTAGCCTTGTTTTTCCGCGTAGAGGAAG
>BEIM01000304.1 GCA_002898995.1 bacterium HR36 | reverse complement strand
TTACTGCCGCGATCACGGTGGGCATTCTGGCTCTGTGGCAAAACATTGCCGAACGCAAACGCGAGGCCCGCGAGACTGTCTTTCGACTCGTCGAGCTTACCGAAGACACGATTGACCCTACCGAGTGGGGAAAAAACTTTCCACGCCAGTATGACACTTACCGCCGCACCGTGGACATCGAACGTACCAAACATGGCGGCTCGGAGGCTTTTTCCAAGCTGGAGAAAGATCCCCGACTCAAGGAAATTTTCCTCGGCTATCCGTTCGGCGTGGATTATCGGGAAGAACGGGGCCACGCCTACATGCTTAGGGATCAGGATATGACGGAGCGCGTCAAAAATTTTCCGCAGCCGGGTGCCTGCTTGCATTGTCATTCGGCGGTGCTGGGAGCTTATTACCAGGTCGGACTGCAGGCGGGTGTTCCGAAAGGCGAAGCCCAGCGTTGGCAGGCAATCTTCAAGGGATTTGAAGAAGTCTGCGCCATGCCATACCAAGAGGCCCGCAAACTGGTGGAACATTCAGTGAGTTGCCTCGATTGCCACGATCCGAAAAGCATGGCGCTGCGGATAACCAGGCCGGCCTTCGTGTATGCACTCCGGGAATTGGCCCAATCGGCAGACCCTGTGCCCCACCTCCCCAGCATCGAACGCTGGCGGAAAAGCGACCGCAAGACGCCATACGATGCCAATCAGGAAGCGAGTCGCCAGGAGTTACGCAGCTTGGTTTGCGCCCAGTGCCACGTGGAGTATTACTTCAAGCCCCCGCGCAAATTACTCACTTACCCGTGGCACAACGGACTGAAAATGGAGCAAATCGAGGCTTATTACGACACGGTGCAGTGGAAGGATTGGACGCATCCCGAGACGGGAGCGCCGCTGCTGAAAGCGCAGCATCCGGAATTCGAGTTATGGTCGCAAGGAGTGCACGCACGAGCTGGCGTCGCCTGCGCGGACTGCCACATGCCCTATCGCAGGGAAGGCGCTATCAAGATTAGCGATCACCATGTCCGCAGCCCGCTGCTGAATATCGCACGCGCTTGCCAAACGTGTCATCCTGTTCCCGAATCGGAACTGCTCGCCCGCGCCACCGCCATTCAGGATCGCACTAAGGCATTGATGGATCGTGCTGAGAATGCCGTCGTGGACTTGATTGCCGCACTGCGGGAAGCCCGCAAATCGGACGTGGCGGACACTGCCTTAGAGGAGGCGCAAAAGCTGCATCGTCGGGCACAATGGCGGCTGGACTTCGTGATGGCGGAAAACTCCACAGGCTTTCATGCTCCCCAGGAATCGGCACGCATCTTGGCCGAAGCCATTGACCTTGCCCGCCAAGGGCAAATTGCTGTACTCCGTGTTCGCCGTGTTAGCTCTCCTGAGAATACGACACCCTAACGCTGTTGACGAACGGAGCAGCATTCACCCCCACAAGCACCCGCTCCACTGAGAAGGCGACACACTAACCCGTGCCGAGGCCTTGGCTGACCCCTGCCGATTCGGTATCGTTCTTGCGAGCGGTGCCAAAATGCGGAGGAGGTTTTCCAAAAAGCGCGGTACGCTACTCGCCACGCGATCCGATGGTGCCCTAGATGAAAACGAAACGGCAAACATTGGACTGCGCGTCATGAATGCGAATCGGCGGCAGGGCTGGTCTGCTCGGCCAACGGGACCGAGTGGGGGGTATCGTTCGGCCCGGGTATGGGGCTGGGCGGAGCCACTTTGCGGTATCCGAGTGCCAATAGAACTTCCAGGACTTCGCTCCAAGTAGGAAACGGTCGGCGGTTAACTCGTTTGTAATGATCCATCGCCCGCATAAACTCGATTTCCTCGGCAGTGTAGTCGCGTTCACAGGTGGTGGGGTCAACCTGACGCCGGCGGTCGTGGCGTTTGGCACCCCGACGTTCTACCGCCACCGGAATGTTCCTGTGCCGTCGTTCGATTTGCCGTTTCTCACCTTTGGCGGAGGTGCTGCTGACCTGCGACTTTTCGGCGTGGCTCATGCTCGTTCTCCTCCCCTGGCAAAAACACTACGCCTGCTGGAAATGTTCTGGATAGCGGCTCAGCCAATCCCGCTGGACTGATTCGCCGGCTGGTCCTATTGAGGCATAGCTGACAATGCGGCGCTCAAAATATAGCCTAACTTTGCTAGTTTGCAAATCTTGCGTATGCCAATGTATCTTCGTATTTTCTGAGTTCTGTTCAAAAGGACTCAGGTTATCCAGTGTATATAGCCAGCACAGCCTCGGTTACATGAGGCTACCGCCATGCCATGTCGGGTTTGGGCTTTGCTGACATGGTTCATGCAAAAACAATAAATCGGGTATGTGGGAACCGAGTTTCGGATAGATGCGGCCTCCGAAACGGTACCACCGCTAGGCGGCACACTTTCGCGGGCAGCTGGCGGAGTGTAGCCAATTGCTAGCGTAGTTTGCTGGGAGGACGCGGCGGACGATAAAATAGTCAGACACGGGAACAATCCCGATCCGGCAGGGGAGCGTATGCTGACGGAAGCAGCGAAGCGGCTGTTGACCAGCGAGCAGTGGGAAGCGATTTGGCCACAGGTGTTAGGGTATTTGAATTATTCGGCAGGTCGGCCGGATGCCCGTTTTCGTCGGCATATCAACAACCTTTATCGCGAGCTTGCCGAACAAGGTTGTGCAGAACCCTGGCAGGCACTGCCCGAATTATTGCTTGCTGCCCTGGAACGTTTGCGTCAGCTGGGGCATCCGGGATTCCGCGAGACGAACCAAGCGTCTGCCGTGATTCAACTGTCGCTGGTTGAGTTGCCCGTGCATTACCGCGAGTTTCATCGTGATTTGCTGGCCCATCTCCGTGATGCGGAATTGTGGCAGCCGTTTGTGCTAGCGCGATTTTGCGAAGCCGTGTTGGCCGAGGGCAGCCCCTGGCAGGAAGCGAAGCGGATCCTCGCGGGGGCATTGAAACGGGTCAACGATTACGTGGGGTATCGTCCGGTCGCCGTACTGGAAAATCGCCGCCAGGGAGAACCCTATCTCCACGAATGGGTCTGCCCGATTCCCGTTTATTTCCGGGGCGTCGGTGTCGCTTACGGGCCCTATCAGGCGTTGATTGAAAAAGCCCTGGAAATACTCGAGCAGACGGATGTTGATTTGCTGGAGGCCGTGGGGTTTGAGTACGGGCGGTTGGAAGAGGTAGCCTGGGATCCGCGCGGTGAAGATTTCGCCCACCCCGCCCATCGCAAGCCGAATTACTTGTTCGGACTCTGGGACATCCATCGCTTGAACGACCAAGGGGAGTATTGTCGCTACGTGGTGCAGCGACTCACTCTGGATTTGCTGCGCGACTGGGTGCAAAGCGCCGACAATCGGCCGGCGCACGAAAAGCTCTTTGAAGCGGGTCTGTTGCTAGCGGCGACAATCCTAATGGGAACGGGAGTGTGTGGGCGTTCGCCGAGTTCCCCTGAAGCGAACGCGCCCCTGGCCCAGCTGGTACCGAAAGTAGCCGAAGCGCGCGATACGTTTTACCGTTGGTGGCTGGAACGAGTCGAGGGGGAATATGGCGAACGTTTGCGTGCGGAAGCCCGGCATCTGAAGCAACCCTTCGGCAGTGTGCGGGTGCACCTGAATCAGACGTTGGCCCGACGACGTGCCTGGCAATTGCAACGGCGCCAGCTGGCGTTTTTATGGGCCCAGCTGGGCTATCCTGAAGAAAGCCGACGGTTGGTCAGCGGCCTGCCTTCAGCCGCCGCCCGCATGGTGACCGACCTGGTTTGCCGGCTGGCACAGGGGCATCGGCAAATCGAATTAGGCCAACTCGAAGAAGCCGCCGTTACTCTACAGGAGGCCCATCAACTGTTGCATCGGGCTATCGAGTGCGGGGCGGTGGTAGATCCCTGGAATATTCTCGGATTTCAAGGGCTCTTCCCGATATCAGCGGCGGCGGAAGACAGTGTGCGCGATGCGCGTGTGGATGACCTGTTGCGGATTGTTCAGGGGCTTTTGCATCATTACAGTCGGCTGCGCGGGGAAGCTGCGGCACACGGTCTGCGCGACCTGGAACAGGCAGTTCGCTGGAATATGCGCCGGTTAGCGGAGTGGTGGAACCAATTTGCCACCCACGAAGTCAGCGATGTCCTGCGTGTCCATGCTCTGGAAGACCTGCGATCGGCGGATCACGTCGTGAATGTTTTGGCGCGTTGGCACGAACGGGGCAATCAGCCTGCCGACTTGTTGTTCTGGAAACGCCATCTGCATCACTTTCGCACCGCGAAAGCCTTCGCCCTAGCTGTGCAAGCCCTGCTCGAGAAACAAGATTACTCCGCGGCCCTGGGCCTATTGATGGCCTGGCTCAGTCAGGCCGGCGAACCCGTTGAGCCTGACCAGGAACCCGTCCCCTTGGAGGATGGCATCTACTCGTTTGCGAGCTTGGCCGTACGCTGGGCCGTGGCCATACTCACCCAGCCTTCATCGGACACTGCCCCTGCTCCACCGAGCTATCCAGAGGCCGCTGTCCCGACCACTTCACTGCCTGGAAGTCCTGCGTGGTGTCCACAAGATCCCAGGCAGGCTCTCTCCCGCTGGCAGCAACTCAAAAAATTCCTCGACTACTTGGAGGCCAACGCGGGCGAGTTCGGGGAGGTACCGCGTTTGCAGTTGGTCGAACCCCAACGTCCGCGTAAGAGCGAGGGCCCATTTGCTGCGGCGTATGAAGGAGTGGTCTATCGCGGCAATAGCGAGGATGACGTAGAAGGGAGCGTGGCGGATGTTGGTCCAGCCCCTGGAGAGTTTCCGCTGGAAACCGAAGCCGCACGCCTCGAACCCCATCTCCGCTTCCTGACCATGGAAGCCTCGTTGTGGCAGTTAGCGGGACGCTTCGCCACGTTACACCGGTTAG
>BEIM01000303.1 GCA_002898995.1 bacterium HR36 | reverse complement strand
CGCGCTTGTTCAGGCATGCTGCTAGCTGATAACGCCGCCTTTCCCGCCAAATGCGCGCGTGCTGCCCATGCACCTGAGCCATTAATCGCAACTGATTTTCGCCGTCACGACTGCCTAACACCACCTCCGATGTGCTAATCACCAACCAGCGATTATTGACAACAAACCGTTGCTGACGCTGGCGCACTGGTACCGGTTGGGGCACCCGGCCCTTCCCTTCAAGCTCGGCGACTTGTTGTATGAGTTGCCGAACCTCTTCGTCCTCGTTCGACGCATATTTCCACACATGGTGCAAGTATTGCAAGGCTAGGCCGCAGTCGTTTGCTTGAAGAGCGCGGCGGGTCTTCAGAATAAGCAGCCGCTTCCACAGTTGGCGGTACTGGAAATCGTCCTCCGGGACCAGTTCGCCCAAATCTCTCAGCATATTCTGCGCGGAATCTAAGTGGCCCTTATCCAACTCCTCTTCGGCTTGTCGGAGTAACTCTTCGGATTTTTGCAACTTGCCGCGAGCTTCCATCAGCAATAGCAACAATCGAGCCTCCGCTCCGCACAATGTGCGCTCACCCGCATGATGGAGAAAATCGCCGAGCAACCAGCAGACCTCGCGCCACCTGCGCAGCTGGACCCATTGTTGCGCCTGCCGCTCCACTTCCCCTAGGCTTTCCTCTTTCCAGCGTCGTAGCTCGGCTTCCCGGCGAATGGTTTCGGCAAGCACGGCTTCCTGAGCGTTCAGCGGCGTCAACTTTTCCGCCATTACAAGCGCTTCATAAGCCGCCCACAGAGCGCCTGCGCCGTACTCCTTCCGCGCGGTCTCGACCAATGCCTGAGCCACCTTCGTTTTGCATTGCACGATTTCCTTATGCTCAGGCTGGCCGGCCTCGAGGAGCACTTTTGCCGCGGCGCGTGGATTGCCGAGACGCAGCCAGTGTTCCGCCTCCAGTACTTCACGCGGTCGGAAAAACATGGCGGATTTCTCCCAGCTTCCGGAAGCTTTCGTCTATGTATATTAGCGAATTCCCGCAGGGAATCTGACACTGGCCGCTTCGTATTTGTCTGCATGATTCGAAGAAATCCACACCTAATTCGCCGCAGACGGCATAGCGGTAACCGAATAGATGGGCCATACTGGCCGGCTTGTTGCCCGGCACAAGGCGGGCGGCTGCAAATCGGGCTTTGCTTCGCTGTCGTGGAGCGTAAGATGCTGTAAATGCGCCTGGAAGTCATGGCTGACCCAAGCGGATCTTCCCATGCTCAAGCGTCTGGAACTGATTGGCTTCAAGAGCTTCGCGGATAAGACCGTCCTGGAGTTCGGGCCAGGCATCACGGCTATTGTCGGGCCGAACGGCAGCGGCAAGAGCAATATCGTGGACGCCGTCCGCTGGATTCTCGGCGAGCAGAGCGCCAAGAGTTTGCGGGGCGGAGAAATGACGGATGTCATTTTCAACGGTTCTCCCACTCGCCGTAGCCTAGGCATGGCTGAGGTTACGTTGACGCTCGACAACTCGCGCCGACTTCTTCCTCTCGACACGGATGAGGTAGCTATTACCCGACGCGTTTACCGCGATGGTCACGGCGAATACCTCATCAATCATCAGCCCGCACGCTTGCGCGACATTAAAGAGTTGTTTTTGGGTAGCGGTCTGGGCGGTGAGGCTTATTGCATCATCGAGCAGGGCAAGGTGGATGCTTTCCTCGCCGCTTCGCCTCTGGAACGGCGTGCCTTCTTTGAAGAGGCGGCGGGCATTAGCCGTTTCAAAGCCAAAAAACAGGAGGCTCTGCGGAAACTCGAGCGTGTTCAGGAAAACCTGACTCGGTTGCAGGACATTCAGGCTGAAGTGGAGCGACAATTGCGGAGCATGCGCCAGCAAGCGAGCAAGGCGCAGCGCTACCGGGAACTGATGGACCAACTCCGCAGCCAGAGGGTCGCACTGGGGCTGTTAGACTGCCATGCAACTCACGGCCAATGGCAGCAAGCCCAAACGCAAGGAGAGTTACTCCGGCAACAACTGGCGAGCTACGCCGCCAGCGTCTCCCAAACCGAAAGCGAACTAGCCGCTTTAGAACAGCAAATCCAAGAACACCAGCAGGCCCTGCATCAGGCCGAAGAGCGGGCTTCCCAGGCACAACAGCGTCTGGCCAGTGCCCGCACTGCGCTAGAACATGAGTTGCGTACTGCAGAAAACCTGGTACGGGAACGCCTGGAGTTGGCCGAACACTATGCACGGGGCGATCAGTTGTTGGCGGAGGCCCAGCGTAGCTTGCAGCAGCATCAAGACGCTTGCCAGGCCTTGCGCCAGGAAGTGGAACAATGCCGAAACGAAGCGCGGCGCTGGGAAGAAGCAGTGCGGGCAGCGGAGCGGGAGTGGGCTGACAAACGCCAGCAGTTGCAGCAAGACAAAGCCCAGCTGATGGAACTGATGCGCGAAGTCGCTCGCTGGGCCAATGAAGTGGTCAGCTTGCAAGCCCAGCACAGGACACTGCTGGCTCACCGCGAAAAACTACTGGATCGCCAATCCCAGGCATCCCAGTCTCTTGAACAGATTGCCCTGGAGAGTCAGGAACTCGAACAGGCCGAACGCCAGCTCCAGGAAGTGTGGCAGACCGCCCAACAGACATGCCAAGAAGTTCGGCAACGCCGTGATCTGACTCGACGCCACCTTGAAGAGTTGCTGCAAGATTGGAGTCGCAGGAAGGAGCAACGGAGTGCCCTGGCCGCCCAAGCCCAGGTGCTGGAAGCCTGGGAACGGTCTTGGGAGGGTGTAGGAACAGGGGTGCGCCAGGTCTTGCAGTGGGCCAACACTTCTGCCACAGGCCAAGAACAGGTTTTGGGGCTGGTCGCGGATTTGATTACCGTCTCCAAGGAGTACGCCCCGTTGATCGATCTCGCCCTGGGCCAGCGCGCCGAAGCGGTTCTGGTACGCGATTACGCAGCCTGGCAGGTTTGCCGCAGCGAATTGGGGGAAGCGCTTACTGGCTCGGTTACATTTGTGCCTTGGCTCAGCGAGGAGGAAATCGAACGGCGTCGCGAACAATTGTTACGCCAATTGCCCGTCAACATACCGTGTTCGGCGGATGGCCTGCCTGATGATCCCGACTTGCTGGCCTGCGCTGCGGATCTGGTGCACGCCACCAGGCCAGAATTTGATAAGCTGCCACGCCAGCTGTTGCAGGATACGCTGGTCGTCCGCGACCTGGCCGCCGCTCGCCGCTTACGTGCCTGGCTGCCAGACTTTCGCTTTGTGACCTGGCAGGGCGAGCTTCTGGAAACCGATGGCTCGCTTGTCATCCGCGGCGAGGTTCGCGACACCGGCTTGCTTTCCCGTAAAAGTGCCCTCCGCGAACTCCGACTCCAGCTTGCCGAATCCGACGCGCAATTAGCCCGACTTCAGAACCAGATCGACGAACTGCGCCAGCAATTGCAAGGCCTGGAGCAACTGGACGAAGACGCGCAGCAGGAGCTGCGCGTTCTTTCCGAACAACTGGCCGACTTGCGCTCCCGTTTGCAGCAACATCGGCAGCGCCAGCACAACCTGCACGAAGAGTGGCAGCTTGGCCAGACCGAATTGGCTCAACTTGATCAGGAGCTCCAAGCGCTGGCCCAGCATCTCCAGGAAGCCCAGGCGCACCAGGTGGAGGCGGAACAGCGCTTGCAAGCCTGGCATCAGCATCTCGACCAGCTGGAATCCGCAATCGCCCACATCCAGCAACTGGCGCAGCAACAGGAAAACCAGTGGAAACAAGCCCAAATTGCCCAGGCCTCGGCCGAGGAACGGTGGCGTGCGGCCGAGATGCAGTTGGCTCAGGCACGCCAACAGTGGCAAGAACGGCAACGTTCCGTGCGCAGTGTGGCGGAACGTTGTACGCAATTAGAGTCCCGAAGTCGCGAGGCATGCTTAGCCGCACTTCGCGCCGAACAGGATTGGGCCTATGCAGCGGCCGCCAAAGAAACCGCCGAACGTTCCGTGGCTGGGTATCGGCAACAGTTACGAGTTCTCCAGCAGCAGCGCCACCACCTGGCCGACCAACTTCAGGCCTTGCGCCAGAAACAACAACAGCAACAAACCCTGCTTCACGAACACGAACTTTATCAGCGGGATCTCGAACACCGTTTACAGGAGTTGGCTAACCGCTTGCGCGATGAGCATGAAGTGGACTTGCTTGAACTGTATCGCCAGTGGCAGCCACCTGACCCACTTCCTGACCGCAACTTACTCGAAGCCGAGATTGCCGAACTGAAACGCAAAATCGCCCGCCTGGGCAACGTCAACCTGGAAGCCTTGGATGAGCTCGCCCAACTAGAAGAGCGTGCCCGCACATTACAAACCCAGCTCGACGATCTCCATGCTGCTCGCCGCAGCCTCGATGAGATTTTGCAGCGCATCAACCAGGACAGCCAGCGCGCTTTTCTCGCCACCTTCGAGACGGTTCGCGGGCATTTTCAGGAGTTATTCCGCAAACTTTTTGGTGGCGGTCAGGCGGATATTGTCCTGGAAACCCCCAACGATCCTTTGGAGAGTGGTATCGAAATTGTCGCCCGACCACCGGGCAAAGAATTGCGTAGCATTTCGCTGTTGAGCGGGGGAGAAAGAACCCTTGCCGCGGTTGCTTTGCTCTTGGCTATCTTTCGGAGCAAACCAAGTCCGTTTTGCATTCTCGACGAGGTGGATGCCGCCCTCGACGAAATGAATATCGGCCGCTTTACCGTTGTTCTCCGCGAGTTTACCGACTTATCGCAGTTCATCATCATCACGCACTCTAAAAAAACCATGACCGCAGTGGACGCCCTCTACGGTATCACCATGCAGGAATCGGGAGTCTCCAAACCCGTTGCGGTTCGCTTTGAAGATTGGCCCCAGGATAACGCCACCAGTCCTCCGGCAGCGCCGATGCCATCCTCCAG
>BEIM01000302.1 GCA_002898995.1 bacterium HR36 | reverse complement strand
CGTTGGTGCCTACATAGATGGTGTTCGGATTCACCGGATGTGCGGCAACAGCGTTGATGCGGCCGATGTACGGATTAATCTGGCCGGGAATGGTGATGCTGGTTGGCCCCAGGGAAGTCCAGGTAAGCGGATTGAGCGGGAAACTGGTGGACGGAGTGGTACGGTCCTCAAGAGCTTCGACACGCGGATGGAAGTGGCGTTGCTGCCGACGCCCGGGCCGGTCTTTTGGCCCAGCCATTTTCGAGCGCGGGACATCGGACCCAGCAGCAAACCAGCGGCGGCGGAGCCAGCGAAGCATGAGCTACCTCCAGATGCTGTCGTTCTAGTAGGCGAGACCGGGTTTCTGCCAAAGACGGCCTCTATTGGGAACCACCTCTGTTCCGGGGGCCAAGGGTGATCATCGGCTCCTAGTGGTCAGAAGCCCATCGACATCCGTGCCAAGTATACGCTATGCGAGTCCCGGCAACGCTATCGTGACGCACTTGTTTATTGCGGCGTCTGATGAGTTGGAGCAGAGCTTGATGCTAAAGTCGATTGTACCAATGCTATCGCCAATTTGCAAGCACCGGGGCACAGCGAACGGATGACGGGACGCGTGTTTGGGCTGGTGGGCGCAAGCAGTGGCCGACACCCTTGGCCAGTGTTGGCGTCAGCCGCTGAGGGGCGGCAAGTCGTGGTGGACAGAATCTGGAGGCAAATGCTTCACGGCTTGTTGCCGGGTTTGTGGACTGCGGAGTATAACTGGTAGGATGCCAGCAAAAGGGCGGCAGCGATGGGAAGCGGAGCCGAGGCGACCGGAAGGGAGAGTCCCAACATTCGGGAAGTGCTGCGGCAACGGTTGCGGCCGGGTATGCGGCTGGGATTGGGCGGAGGGCGCACCGTTGCTTCGCTGCTACCGCACTTGGCGGCGCTGCATCGGGAGGGTTGGAATTTTTCGGCGGTAGCGGCGGCGCAGAGCACGGCCCAGTTGGCGCAACAGTTAGGCATCGCGCTTGCAGATACGTGTGAGGCGAGCGGAGACCGCGATCCTTCCCCTGGGCCGCTGGATTTGCTATTGGACGGTGCGGACGAGGTAGATCCGCAACTGGATCTGATCAAGGGTTATGGCGGCGCGTTGACGCGCGAGAAAATCCTTGCCTGCGCGGCTCAGCAGCGGGTGTACGTGGTTAGTCGTGAGAAACTGGTGCCCGTTCTCGGGAGTCGGGGTAAGTTGCCGATTGAGGTGCTGCCCTTTGGCTGGCGATGGACACAGCAGGCTGTGGCAGGCGTGTTGCAAGCGCCGATCGAGTTGCGTCGCAATCCCGATGGTTCGCCCTACGTGACCGATAACGGCTCCTACATCCTGGACTGTCGCATCGGGTGTTTGGCCGACGCCTGGCAAGTGGCTCAAGAACTGCGTCAGATCCCTGGCGTGGTCGAGACGGGTTTGTTTTTGGGATTGGCCGATACCGTGCTGGTGCTGGAAGGCGGCGCGGTACGCGTGTTGCAACGGCAGCGCAACTACCCGCAAATTTCAGCCCAACCTTCTCCCGAAAGCGGGGCCTATCCTGATGACGAAGTGAACGAGGCGAGCAACCAAAGCGGAGAGACTCCGGCGATTGATAGATCGTAAGTGCAGGCAAGCGGAGGGGATGATGGAACTGGGTATGGTCGGACTGGGACGGATGGGAGCGAACATGGCGCGGCGGCTGATGCGGCGGGGGCATCGGCTGGTCGTGTATGACCGCGACCCGGAGACAGTGAACCAATTGCAAAGCGAAGGAGCGATCCCCAGCGCCAGCCTGCGACAACTGGTCGAACAGCTGACTCCGCCCCGCATTGTCTGGCTGATGCTACCAGCGGGAGAAGTCACCGAGGAGACGATCCTGGAGCTGCGGCTGCTGATGCGTGCAGGCGATTTGCTGGTGGACGGCGGCAACACCTATTTCGAGGATGACCTGCGGCGCTGGCACGAATTGCAGCGATTCGGGATTGATTATGTAGATGTTGGCGTCAGCGGCGGCGTTTGGGGCCTGGAACGGGGTTATTGCTTGATGGTCGGCGGGGAAAAAGCAGTGGTGGCGCGATTAGAGCCGATTTTGCGGGATTTAGCGCCGGGTCTGGAAGCAGCGCCGCGCACAGCGGGACGGACCGGCCAACCCCAACCGTGCGAACTCGGTTACCTGCATTGTGGCCCGGTCGGGGCGGGACATTTCGTCAAGATGGTGCATAACGGCGTCGAATACGCCCTGATGCAGGCGTATGCTGAAGGTGTGGATTTGCTGCGGGCCGCCGCTCAGGCCGAACCCCAACGCGATTGGCGCTACGAGTTCGACATCCCAGCGATACTGGAACTATGGCGCCGCGGCAGTGTCGTCGGCTCGTGGCTGCTCGACCTGGCAGCGGTTGCCACGGCGCGCGACCCCGACTTAGCCGCGTTCACCGGCCAGGTGCCCGATTCCGGCGAAGGCCGCTGGACGGTGGAGACGGCGGTGCAATTGGGGGTGTCTCTTCCCGCTATCAGCGACTCCTTGTTTGCCCGCTTCCGTTCCCGTCGCGGCAATTCCTACGGGGAAAAACTCCTGTCGGCCTTGCGGGAGCAATTCGGTGGCCACCGCGAACATTAGCTAGCGCAAGGGCGTGGCGGCAATTCGCGCCCGGCCCTGGCTTCAGAGATTCGGTGCGGTCGTGTTGGCAAAGCGGCCACCTTGGCCCAATGTCGCATCACGTACAGCCGCAAATGACCCGTACGGTGCCGAAACAGCGCACGCACCATAGCCGACGCCCTTGCTTATCCACGACCATGCGGATTTGCGGGCGGATGTCTTCGGGGTTGCGGGCTGCGATACGCCGACAGCGGCGCCGACCGCAACTTCCGCTGCGCTGCGTGCAGAGGAAATCGGCAAAGGTGCTGCCGTGCGTGTATAGTGCGAACACGGCGCTACGGAAGGCATCGCTGAGATCGCGGGCGCATTCTTCGGTCGGAGTGGCGACGAGCAAGACAGTGGGCATGCCACAAGGCGCCGCCTGGCCAAACGCTTTTTCCCAGCCCAACAAACTGCCGGCTAAGCCGACCGTGGCGTACCGCAAAACCGTCGCCAGCAAGTGTCGGCGTTCTAATGGGCGGACTTAAACGGCTAATGCCGACGGCTCGTTTTCAGCCCGGCAGGCTACCGGCCGCCGCTCTTGTTGCGCGAGGAATCCTTCGGCCAGGCAACGTTTGCCGACGTACGCGCCCCAGTGAGCCAGCCACCAGATCGCCGTACCCAGTGCGAAGCAGAAGCTCATCATCCAGAGCCAGTCATTCGAACCGTGCCAGACGACAATGGCAAAAAGCAGCCAAGCGGCAGCGGCCATGATAAGCGACCAGCGCATGCATCGCGGACATCCCCCAAGCCCTGCCACCAGCCACGTACGACTTTCTTTGTGCATTTTGCTGCTATTTGTTAAACGCATCTTTTGACTCCGTTTATTGGCCGCCGAGCTTCAAAGATATGTTGAGCAAATTGGCCAGAAATGTCAAGCCACCTACTTAGCGCATTTTCTACGCGGGCAGTTTGAAGGAACCTGCGGGGGATGACGGCGCGGTGGTGGCATTTGGCGAGGGCACAGCAGCGGGCGATCGCTCGGACTGGCTATGTTACTTGGCGTAGGGCTTGGGATCGGTCAAAACCCTACCGCTGATCCGTCGCTAAGTGTGCGCTCCGCGGTTGCGGTTACAACGTCGGTCAAAATCCGACTACCAATCCCCCCGGTAGCCTGGTAGTTTCGGGGGATATGACCGATCCCCGCAGCGGGCATTCGTCAGGAGGCCGGAAAAGTGGGGTAGCCAGTAATCCACCCGTGCCTGTTTCCCAGTGCGGGTGGTGGCCGCTTCTTACGCCCCAAAGCGCGCCGGCGTGTTTTTGCGCACCGCTTGGCGCAGCGTGATACGCGCGTTGGAGGACTCTCCTACTCGCTGCGGGGCTGGGGTCGCACAGGCAATCCCAGTGCGGTAAAGCAAGCCCAGGGCGCAGGCGGGTCAGCCACGAAAGTCAGAGGTTCGCGTCGCACGGGATGTTGAATGGTCAGGCGATGAGCGTGCAGAGCGATCGCTTCATTGAAGCGGTGCCGCGAACCGTACCGGGTATCGCCGTAGATTGGATGACCGCGATGGGCCAGCTGGGCCCGCAGTTGGTGAGTGCGCCCCGTCTGCGGGCGCAATTCCAGCCAAGTTAGGCCGCGTCCGCAACCCCGGCGCAGATAATGCACGACGGCCAGGCGACTGCCGGGAGTCTCTTCCGCCACCACGCACACACGCCCGAGGCGGGCATCCTTCTTGAGCCAGTCGCGCAGCGTACCCTGAGTGGCGGGAAAGATCCCTTCGACGATGGCCCAGTAAATTTTTTCCACAGCAGCCGTGCGGAATTGTTCACTGAGCCGCCTTGCCGCTTTGCTGGTGCGCGCCAGGAGCAACACCCCAGAAACAGGCTTATCGAGGCGATGCACCACTCCTACATAGACACCGCCGCGCTTCCCGTACTTGTGCCGGAGATACTCCTGCGCCCACCGGTAGACGCTGTGATGCGTCCTGGTTCCTTCGATCACTGCCAATCCTGGCGGCTTGGCCAGCACCAGCAGATGATTATCTTCGTACAGCACCTGACAGGTGGCATCCGTCACGGTCCAGCTCACAGCTGCCTGGAGCGGCGGGCGTCAGCCCACCGTGTCCGCGTCATCCCCAAACGGATTGGGCGTATTGTCGAAGCGCTCCAAGTCGCGGTCAGTCCAGCCGAAATGGTGGGCCAGTTCGTGGATAACCGTCTTGCGAATTTCGATCTGCAATTGCTGCGGGTCAGGAAAATCCCGCTCCAGGGGCCGTTTGTAAATAACGATGCGATGCGGCATAGTGTGAAAATCCCCAGCGTCGCTCCAGCAATGGGCAAACATCGGCTCGAACAGTCCG
>BEIM01000301.1 GCA_002898995.1 bacterium HR36 | reverse complement strand
GGCATCATGCCTGGCTACATTCATCGCCCGGGGAGTGTGGGCATTGTCAGTCGCAGTGGTACCCTCACTTACGAAGCCGTCTGGCAATTGACCCAACTGGGCCTGGGTCAATCCACCTGCGTCGGGCTGGGCGGGGATCCGATTAACGGCACCAGTTTCGTGGACGTCCTCCGCATGTTCCAGAACGATCCTCAGACCGAGGCGATCGTCCTTATTGGCGAGATCGGCGGCAATCAAGAAGAAGAAGCAGCGGCATTTATCCGGGACTACGTCACCAAACCGGTCGTGGCCTTCATTGCGGGTCGCACCGCTCCGCCCGGCAAACGCATGGGGCATGCAGGGGCGATTATTTCGGGCGGAGCTGGTACCGCAGCCAGCAAGATTGCCGCCCTCCAACAGGCAGGCGTTACCATTGCCGAAAGCCCCGCAGACATCGGGGCCACCGTGCAGCGCGTTTTGTCGGCGCGGCGATAAAATGATGGAGGATGGATTATCGTGTTGAGCTCGACATTTTTCACGGCCCCCTGGATTTGCTCCTCTACCTCGTTGAACGCAACGAGGTGGACATTTTCGATATTCCCATTGCTTGCATCACCGAACAATACCTGCGGTACCTGGAGGTATTGCAGATCGTGGACCCGGAGCGGGTCGGGGAGTTTGTGGTGCTGGCCAGCACCCTCATGGAAATTAAAAGTCGCATGCTCCTGCCTCGCTCCGACCAGCAAGTGCAGCCGGAAGAGGATCCGCGGCTGAACCTGGTGCGGCAGTTGATTGAATACCGCAAATTCAAGGAAGCAGCGCAGCGGCTGGAAGAGCAGGTACAGCGCCAAGCGGCACGTTTTCCCCGGCACGTCTTCGAAAAGCCTCAGCGCCAGTATGATCCTGCCGCCACTCCGATCCAGCAAGTCGCCATTTGGGACCTATTGAGTGCGTTTTGTCGGCTGATGCGGGAGACCCTGGCGCTGCAACCGCAGCGTATCGTCTTCGACGAAACGCCCACACAGGTTTTCCTGGAGCGTATCCTCGCCCGTCTGGCCGAGACCCCGCGCTTGCGTTTCCGCGACCTCTTCGAACCGCCGCACACACGCGGCCGACTGGTGGGATTTTTCTTGGCCCTGTTAGAATTGATAAAAACACGCCAAGTACGAGCCGAACAAGAGATGCCGTTTGGTGAAATCTGGATTTGCCGGGTGGAGGAGCGCTCCCCTGATCTCCAGGCGGGCACGCCTCGTGCTACTGGGGGATAGCAAAGGTTCAGCCCGTGTGATATAATCAGCGTTAGCTGTGGCTCCTGCGTGTATTGCCTTCAGCTGCGAACCGCTGATGCTGCTGCCTTTGGGCTTGTTGGCCGCTGAGCCTGGGCCGGCGCGGCAACTGCTATGGCTTTGGCTGGCGCTGGGTGGGGCGGTGTTGGTCTTTGCGGTCATTCTGGCTATCGCCCGCTCCCTGTACTTGCGAATCCAGCAGCAGAAGGAAGTGGAACGGGAATTGCTTGCGGAGTTTCAGGAGGCCGTCGAGCGTGGCGAGATGAGCCCCGAAGAATTCGCCCGGGTGCGTCGGTTGCTGATAGGCCGAATGACCGGCGAGTCTGCCCCTTTGCCGCCTCCTCCCGCAAAAGCCGCTGACGTCCGCGAAGAAGACCTGCCTATCCTGGAACAGGAGAGCTATACCTCTCCCGCTGCCGAAAATGCAGATCAACCGCAGCAGACCGAACGCAAGACGGATAGCGATTCCGCCTCGCCGGAATCCTCCTCTGCCGGCTGAAAGCTACTTGCTCGGCTACGATTTGGACAGTACAATCGAGTGATTCGATAAGGATTCGCCTAGCCATCAGCCACGCTCCCAGGTCCATTCCCTTCGCAGCTAGCACCCAGCACCGTGCAAGAACCATGAGGGACGAAGGAGACTTCATGTCAGGTCGTGATGCTGGCAACGGTGGACGCCGCAGCTCAGGTTCGCAGCGGAACCGCAACGCCTTCTGCTCGTTCTGCCGCAAGAGTTACCGCGACGTTGGGCCGCTGGTCGAGGGGCCAGGCGATGTCTTTATTTGCGGGGAATGTGTCGAGTTGTGCCAGTCTATCATCGAACAGGAAAAACGCCGTCGCGGCCAATCCCGCAGTTTATTCCGCACCATCCCCACGCCGCGCCAAATCAAACAAAAGCTCGATGAATACGTGATCGGCCAGGAGTATGCCAAGAAGGTTCTCTCCGTGGCCGTGCATAACCATTACAAGCGGATCAACCTTTACGAATCCGGCGGCCATTCCGACGTGGAGTTGGACAAGAGCAATATCCTGCTCATCGGTCCTACAGGCAGCGGCAAAACCCTGCTCGCCCGCACGCTGGCGCGTATTCTCGACGTGCCTTTTGCTATCGGCGACGCCACTACTTTGACTGAAGCTGGCTATGTCGGCGAGGACGTCGAAAATCTTTTGCTCAAGCTACTGCACGCCGCCGACTTCGACATTGAGGCCGCCCAACGCGGTATCGTTTACATTGACGAAATTGACAAAATCGCCAAAACTCATCATAACGTCAGCATTACCCGAGACGTCAGCGGCGAGGGTGTTCAACAGGCCCTACTCAAAATGCTGGAGGGCACCATTAGCAATGTTCCGCCGCAGGGTGGACGCAAGCACCCCGAACAGCAGTATATTCAAGTGGACACCACGCACATCCTCTTCATCTGCGGCGGTACCTTCGTTGGCCTGGAGAATATCATCGCACGCCGCGTGGGCAAAAAGACCATCGGTTTTGGCTCTGATCCTTTGGCCCGCGAACACAGCCTGGGGGAGTTGCTCTCCAAAGTCACCAGCGACGACCTCATCGAGTTTGGCATGATTCCCGAGTTTGTTGGCCGGCTGCCGATCATCGCCCCGCTCGAACCCCTCGATCACCACGCCCTCGTCCGCATCCTCACCGAACCCAAGAATGCTCTCATTCGCCAGTACCAGAAGTTCTTCGAGATGGAAGGCGCCTAATTGGTGTTTACCGACGCCGCCCTCCACGAAATCGCCCGCCGCGCCAAGGAAAAAGATACCGGTGTACGCGGCCTGCGGGCCATTGTTGACGAACTGATGATGGATATTATGTTCCATCTCCCCGACCTGGAACATAAAGGCCGCTTCGTGGTCACTGAAAAGGTGGTGCGCGGCGAAGAACCTTTATTCGACAAAAGCCTGCTTGGTCAACGTAAGACTGCCTGAGCTTTGCCGCAAGTAAGAGGCGCACGTTCTGAGTCACTGACTTAGCCCATGGCTAGAAAAAGCCCACGCGATCGGTCGCCACCAGAGGTTCGGTACGAAAAACAGCACCAATGTCAGCAGGGTGCAGACTAAACAGGCCATCCAGGCAGGCCGATCTTTAATCGCATCAAAGGGGCGTAGCGGTTGCCGTAGATACATCACCCCTAATAGCCGGAGGTAATACCAGGCGCCTATCGCGGCGTTTATTGCTAAGAATACAGCTAAGTAACGCAGCGTTTTCTGTCCTTCAGGAGCGTACCACGCGGCAAGAAAGAGCATCACCTTTCCCCAAAATCCAGCCGTCGGCGGCAAACCTGTCAGACTTAGCAAATTCACCGCTAAACAGAACGCTAAGAGCGGCCGGCTCCTCGCCAACCCACTTAACTCGTCTATATATGCCAGCAGCTTTCCGTCCTGGCGGACGCAGAGTAATCCCGCAAACACTCCCAGGCTCATTATCACGTAGGTCCCGAGGTAAAAAACTAAGGCTTCATCCCCGGACACCGGTTTTCCTTGCGTTCCCGCTGCCAATCCTAATAGCATGTAACCAGCATGGGCTATGCTCGAATAGGCTAAGAGTCGGTATATCTCCTCTTGCAATAATCCTACCACGTTCCCTAACAACATCGTAGCACCCGATAAGATTGCCAGCGTCAACAGCAACAGCGGTAGGACACTTGTAATGTTACCCGGCGGGCCCAAAGCCGCACTATATATCTCCACGAGGATTTGATACATGGCAACCAGGCCAGCCATTTTCGGCAGCACCGCCAGCATCGCCGCGGCCACTGGATGCGCCCCCGCAAACACATCGGGCGCATAAAAGTGAAATGGTACCGCGGCCACGCGAAATCCCAGCCCTCCCAGAATCAACACCCCGCTCACCACTAAGAGCGGATTAGCTCCCACCACTAACAACTGCATGCGGAGGAGCTGATAGTTCGTGCGGCCAGCTACCAGGTAAAGCAGGCTCACTCCGAATAGGAAAATCGCCGAAGAGAATATGCTCAGTAAGAAATATTTGATTGCCGCCTCCAGACCTTTATTGTCCCGGCGCAATATATAGAGCGCAATATAGGTGGGTATGCTCACTAGTTCCAAACCTAGAAATAAACTCACTAGATCATTAGACGCAACAATCGTCCCCACCCCTGCCATGATACTTAGGAAACAAGCAAAGAATTCCGCAGCCTTTTCCGGAATTACCTGCTTCCATAATATAGGTACTAGCAACATCCCAGCGCCTAGGACGAGACCGCGCAATAACCATCGCCAGGTTTCTCCTGCGAACAAACTTGCGGACAGGATCCAATCGCTGCGTAATGCTTGGGTATCCTGCAGCAACCACAGCCAGCCGCTTATGACTAAAGCAGCAAGACTTAGGCTCGCCCACCACCCGCGCCGCTGAGTATAGAGGCTCCCCAGTATCATAACGGCCGCCGTGCCCAGCAATACCAGTTCCGGCAGCACCAGTTTCCAGCAAGTAGTGAGAGTCTCGTACATCTTTTCCACAGCTCGCGACCTCTACCGCAGGGTTGAGAAAAGAGAGGCAATACCTTCTAAGTCCGGACGAATCAGGTCGAGAAACGCCTTGGGGTAAACGCCGAGTGCCAGGCACAGCGCCAACGGTAAGGCAATAGCCAGCCATTCAGCGAGGTCAAGGTCTTCCACTTCCCGCTCGTCCTG
>BEIM01000300.1 GCA_002898995.1 bacterium HR36 | reverse complement strand
GGATTCAGAATCGCCGTTGGATCGTTGATCACCAGCAAATCCACGTGCTCCAGTTCGCAATGGATGTTGATGTGGGTGTCGGCAATGGTGAGGTAATAAGTGGTCGGCAAGCCTTTCTTTTCCGAACCGTATTTCGGATAGGCTTGCACGTCCTTGCCGAAGACGTTGCCCGCGATGGTAGCGATAACCTTATTGGTGGTCACGGAACCGAAGCCCCCGACAGAATGCCCCCGCATGGAGAAGGCTCCTGGCGGCCGCAAGTCGGGGTCTTCCTTACGCTTCAGTGCCAGCGGGTGATCAATCCCGACACAGAAGAAATGCCGACCGCCGTCGGGGTCCATCATGTTCTCAAAAGCGGCGATGATGTCGCCAGGACGGACGTCGCGGCTGCCGAGACCGGCTGCGCCGTGATAAATGCGCGGGATACGGCGAATGCGATCCTGGCCGTTGACCCCGAGCAAGGCGTCGCAGAACGCCGCCTTGATCTCTCGCGTCAGGTGATTGCCCGTCGTGCTCAGCGGATCGTCCATCCGCTCGAACACGGTAAACGCCAGGCAATCTTTTAACGCCTGCACAATCTGCCGCGCCGGGAACGGACGGAACACGAAAATCGTCAAGGCCCCAGCGGCGATCCCTTTCTTTTCCCGCAGATAGTCCACCGTCGCCTTGGCCGTCTCCATGTAACAGCCCATGCCGACCAAGATGTAGTCAGCATCGTCGCAGCGGTAGGGTTCGACGAAACCGTATTTGCGGCCGGTCTTGCGATAGAACAGCTCAAAGGCTTCCTCCAGCGCCGGCTCGACCTTTTCGTAGTACCAGCGCTGGGCGATCTTGCCCTTCATGTAGGAATCCTGGTTCTGCACCACGCCGGACATCAGCGGATTGGCCGGGTCCATCAGGTTGATCAACTTCTCCTTCGGATCGCCGACGTATTCCTTCATGAACTCGGGTTCGGGCAAGCGCACCGTTTCGACCGTGTGGGTGGTGAGGAACCCGTCCTGAATGTTGAAAAACGGGACACAGGTGGCTTCTGCCACCCGCCGGGCAATTAAACAAAAATCGCCCGCTTCCTGCGCATTGCGGGCGAAGATCATCCCCCAGCCGCAGTCGGCAACGGACATAACGTCATCGTGACCGGCATGGACGTTGAGTCCCTGGCTGGTCAAAGCCCGGGCACCGATATTCATGACCACGGGCAACCGTTTGCCGGCGATGGTGTAGAGCACCTCCTTCATCAACACCAACCCCTGGCCGGAAGTGAAATTGGTCACGCGTCCCCCGGCGACAGCAAAACCTTCGCAAATACTGGCGGCCGAGTGTTCGCTCTCCGGCTCGAAGAACATGAGCGGATCGCCCCAAAGATTCTTTTTCCCATCCATAACCGCAGCATTGAACCCGCCGCCCATGGTCGTGGAACTGGTGATCGGATACGCACCCGCCGCCTGGCTGATGTGCGTCTCCACATGCACTACCGCTTCCGCACCATCGCAGGTCGTAGGAATTCCCGGATATTCAAACGTCGCTTCCGGTTCCTGTTTGACCGGCTGCGCGATGTGTATTTCTTCACGGTTGAGTACAGCGCTCATGGTCACTCCTTCCCCGAGGCGGGCGGATGGGCCATCCGCGATCTCCCCAGACCGATCGACCGCAGCGATCTTGGCCGGGCGGAGTTCCCACCCGTGGCGAATCGGCCTGGCTGCGCTCGTCGCGGATGCTTTCTCCCGCCGGGCACTATACAGACACCGTGCCGCCTCGCCGAAGCGCGGCGCATGGTGCCGTCCCCAAGTTGCTCTGTCAAGTCGGAGTCAGCAGGAGTCGCTGGCGCTTCCCGCGACCGGTACGTTGTTCAGAAGGGCCACTCGGCATCCTCGCCCCGCGTCCCACGCCGCTACATTTGTCCCCGTGGCAATTATACTGTCCGCGCTTCCGGCAGCCAGCGACGCAAAATACGATTTGCTAATACTTTGCCTTCGTTCCATTAGCCTATTATATGACGTCGTTTCGATATTATCGGCAAAACAAGCCTGGGACTGACCCAAAACCTCCCCAGTCGTGCATGGGGCATCATCGCCAGCTCCGGGGCACGAGCGCACAGCGGCGAGCCGCACTATGGCGAGTCGGGAATTCCAAGGCGATCGGCGAGCATTCAGGCAATACAATAGCCAGCAGCGAGTAGTGCGATATCGGAATGCCCAACCCCTGGCGACGAGTGGGCCGCTGAGCTTGCCAACAGCGACTCGGCCAACTACCAAGACACGAAGGCACAAAAGCCCAAGGCACAAAAGCCCAACTCCAGTCTTTCGGTCGTGTCTTCGTGTCCTGGCGGTTAGAGATCACTGACACCGACAAAGGTCGCAGCCATGAATCCAGAAGCCCGCGTCTACGACAACATCTTCCAGATGCTGCCCAGCGTCGAGAATCCCTCGCCGATGGTGCGCATCAATCGCCTGAATCCTTCACCGGATTTTGTGCTGTATGCCAAGCTGGAATGGTACAACCCGTTCGGTTCGGTGAAAGATCGGGCGGCCTGGTTCATGTTGCGCGACCTGGAAGAGCGCGGGGAGATCGGCGGGGAACGCGGCCTGGTGGAACCGACCAGCGGCAACACCGGCATCAGCCTGGCAGCCCTGGCACGCGCCCGCGGCTACCGCATGCGCGCCGTTGTCCCCAACCGCGTCCCTGTGGAAAAGAAGGTCTTACTCAAAATCGCCGGTGCCGAACTGGAAGTCGTCAGCGATGAATTGTGTCCGGTTCCTGGAGCTGGCGGCGAGGGGGCCATTAATCTGGCCAAGACCTACGCCAAGGCGCAGCGCAATCGCTACGCCATGCCTAACCAGTACGAAAACGAGATGAATGTGCAGGCACACTACCGCACTACCGGGCCGGAAATCTGGCGGCAAACCGAAGGCCGCATTACGCACCTCTTCGTTTCCCTGGGCACCTGCGGCACAGTTACGGGAACGAGCCGCTTTCTGCGGAGCAAGAAGCCCGACCTCAAAGTTATCGCGGTTCAACCCAGCGAAGGCCACGACGTGCCCGGCCTAAGAAACGTCAAACAGTTGGAAGTGTCGCGATTGTTCGACCGTTCCCTGATTGACGAGATTCTGGAGATCGACTACGAGCTGGCCTACGTACGGGCGCTGGAACTGTTCCAGAACGAAGGCCTGCGTGCGGGGCCGAGTTCGGGGCTGATCTTCGAAGGCGCCCGCCGCATCATCGAACGCGACCGTGTCGGTCTGGGCGTGATGATCTTTCCCGACGACGTCTTCAAATATACGTCCAACATGATGAAACACCTGCCCTTCTTGTGTGAGGGACTGACCGCGTAAGCGCCGACGAGAATGGTTGCAACCGGGTCACTAGCCAGGGAAAGTAAATTGACTATGATGATTATGTTGTCCGAAGCCCGTCCCGCCGTCCGGATGGGCCGATGGTCAGTGCTTGCCTGGGACATGCGTAAAAAACGCTCCTGCGCAATCTGCCGGGCGATTCCGCGGATGTGCCGAGGGCAATCGTCCGGAAAGAAGGACCCGCAAACGAAAGGCTAACAGTAGCATAAACTGCCAATGTGGCAGTATCCAAGGAGGCTGAAATCATGGCAGACTATGCCCATCCCGAGGTACTGGTTTCCACCGACTGGGTCAAGGCAAACCTGGGTAAGCCCGGGACCAAAATTGTCGAGATTGACGTGGACACGAAAGCCTACGATGCTGGCCACATTCCCGGTGCTATTGGCTTCAACTGGCAGACGCAGCTTCAGGATCAGGTCAAACGCGATATCATCAGCAAGGAAGATTTCGAGAAACTGGTCGGCGGGGCAGGCATTTCTCCAGACGACACGGTGATTCTGTACGGCGACAACAATAACTGGTTCGCGGCCTACGGGGTCTGGCTGTTCAAGATTTACGGGCATAAGGACGTGCGGCTGATGAACGGTGGGCGAGTCAAATGGCTCAACGAAGACGATAAGCCCATGACCACCGAGAAACCGAATTATCCGCCCGTACCTTACAAGGTTCGCGAAGTGCACCTCGAGTATCGGGCACTGTTGCCGGAAGTGCTTGACATTGCCACGGGTCGCAGACCCGCCAATCTGGTGGATGTTCGCAGTCCCGACGAGTACACCGGCAAGGTAATCGCCCCGCCGGGCATGACCGAAACCGCACAGCGGGGCGGACACATTCCTGGTGCCCGCAACGTCCCCTGGAACACCGCGGTCAACCCGGACGGCACGTTCAAATCCGCCGAGGAGCTGCGCAGGATCTATCTCGAACAGGCTCGCGTGGACCCAAGCAAGGAAACGGTGGCTTATTGCCGCATTGGCGAGCGTTCCAGTCATACGTGGTTTGTGCTCACTTACCTGCTTGGTCTGCCCAACGTCAAGAATTACGACGGCAGCTGGACGGAGTACGGCAACCTCATCGGTGCACCGATCGAGAAATAACCGCGGCGCCATCCACGGGTCCACTGATTCACCCGCCGTTTCGCAGCCGGCCGGCAAGCTGGACAGTGGCCACTCCATTGGTGCAAGCGGCGGGCGTTAGCGCACGACGGTGCGCATCTACGCGGTGCAAATGTACTTGCTGCACAGAACGCATACGTGAACGTTGCTGCGGGAACCATGCGTGCGTCATCGTTCCCCGGGAAACCGCTGGCAGTCTCTAACAATTGGCGGGATCGCTGCTGCAAGTGCGTTTCTACATCCCACGGGGGACATACGCCCCCCGCTCATCTCGCGCGTTCACTTGCAGTACGAGATTCGAATTCCTCTGCGCGAGCGTCCTCCGAACTGCGGCGGGCGTTACTGCGCTGCTCTTGCAACTGCACCATGCGCGTTTGCCAGACAAACCACGACATTTCCCGTTCGCAAACGCACTTCCACCAGGAGCGGCGGGCGTAAGCTCGCTGAGATACCGTGGAACGTGCTAGCTGC
>BEIM01000299.1 GCA_002898995.1 bacterium HR36 | reverse complement strand
GTCAAGGTGCTCAGTGTCGATCCTACGGAGCGCAAAATTCGCCTTAGCCGAAAACGGGCCCAGTGGGGTAAGAGCGAAGAAGAAGGATGTGCGGAAGCGGCACGCCCCCGTCGGGAACTCAAGGGCGGCACCGGCGAATCTGCCGGTGGCCAACTCTTCAATCTGCCCCAGCAGAAACGCGAGGAAAAACCAACTCCCGCCAGCGAACCCACCACCTCGCAGCAGCAATAAGACCGGCCATTTCAAGAAGCCGCACTCTTCCTGCTCCGTGTCGCATCCAGATCCTGTTCCAACTGCTCGGCTGGTAATCCACAGTTTCAAGAGCCGCACTTTTCCAACTCGGCGTCGCACACGTCTTTAGTGTCGGGGCAGTAGTCGGGTTGTTCCGGACGTTACGGCTATAAGTACTAGCGTTGCGGCCAATTCGACCTGATTATGCCGGTTGCTCGCAAAGTAGCGAGGGATCACGGACAATCGCGCCTGCTCGATGTGCGAGTAGGATGTGGCGTGCTTTGCAGACCGATAGCAGGGCAGTCGTGTCGGAAGGAGCCAGCGTTGCGGTCAACTTCGAGTATGTTTGGGGGAGTCGGTAACCGATGTTAGGCGCTGGCGGTCGCCACAATCTCCTGACATCGCCGCGCACGACGTGGAATGTCCCTGGGAACCGTTGGTCGTCGGGGGCATTCCCGGCCGGGCCGATTGTGCCGCGATTGCCAAAGGTATTGGTCGTGCCAGCTGCATGGGCCGCAGAAACGGATTTTCTTGGCCTTTTGCTGCCGGCAAACGCCAGAATCTCTCCACACCTTCGATAAGGCGCTCAAAGACTTCCGCAACTCAGGAGCTTATCACCATGGCCCGCGCGAAACGTCCGAAAGAAGAGCCCGTCCAATCTCCTTTAGAAACGTACCTGCGCGAGATCAACGAAACCCCGTTGCTAACGCCCGAAGAGGAAAAGGAACTGGCGCGGCGCATTGCTCAGGGGGATAGCGAGGCCCGCGACCGCATGATCCGCGCCAACTTGCGCCTCGTCGTCAACATCGCGCGCAACTACACCGGTAAAGGGCTCTCCCTGCAAGACCTCATCGAAGAAGGCAACCTCGGCCTGCTGCGCGCTGTCGAGGGTTTCGATCCCAATATGAACACGCGCTTCAGCACGTATGCCAGTTACTGGATCAAACAGTCCATCAAGCGGGCTTTGGTCAACTGTGGCAAAACCATTCGCATCCCTGCCTACATGGTGGAATTGCTCAACAAATGGCGGCGCATGGCTCACCAGCTCCAGGATGAACTCGGGCGTACTCCCACCCAGGAAGAAATTGCTCGGGCTCTTGGCTTGCCGAAGAAAAAGCTCAACATCATCAAAAAAGCCATCCGCATTTACAATTCCCTGCCCCAGACCGAACAACTCGAAAGCAATTGGACGCTGGGAGAAATGGTTACCGACGAACGCACCAAGACTCCCGATGCGGAGTTGGTGGAGCACGATGACTTGACGCAGGTCATGCAACTGCTAGAGAAAATGGACGAGCGGGAAGCCACTATCCTGCGGATGCGTTTCGGCCTGGACAATGAGGAGCCGAAAACCCTGAAGGAAATCGGCGAACGTTTGGGTCTGACCCGCGAGCGCGTTCGGCAGATCGAAACCGAGGCCCTCAACAAACTAGCTGAGGCTCTGCAAGCCAATTGAGCAGCCGGCTGGCAGGGGCGAAAAATTAGCCGCAACCGGCGGCTGGAGTGTAGTCTTGCCCGCTGTTTACTCATGGCGGAGGGCTTCGATGGGATCGAGGTAAGCGGCCCGCCGGGCGGGATACCAGCCGAACAAGACGCCGACCGCTACCGCAAAGAAGAAGGCCAGAAAGATGGACGGCACGTGAACTTTCGCTGGCAGGTGAGTGGCGAAGAAGCGTTCGGCCACCAGCGGCGCCACCAAGACAATGAGCAAACCCAACACCACGCCCACTATGCCCCCTAGCGTGGTTTGTACAATGGCTTCGGTGAGGAATTGCAAGGTAATGTCGCCGCGCTTGGCACCCAGGGCTCGGCGAATGCCAATTTCACGGGTGCGCTCCGTCACGCTGGCCAACATGATGTTCATGATGCCGATCCCGCCTACCAGAAGTGAGATCCCCGCAATCGCTGCCAACAGTATCCGTGCGCGCATCCGTGTCCGCTCCGCTTGCTCCAAACGATCAAGGGGAATCTTGATGTCCCAATCGGGTTTCAAGTGGTAACGGCGGAGTTGCTCGCGGATCATATCGGCGGTGGGCCGCACTTGTGCCATCTCCCGCACGGTTACGATTATCTGGTGCAGTTGCACTTGCTCGGCACTTCGCGAACCGGTGGCCCGAATATACTGCGTTTCACCGAGCAGCGCTCGTGAGGCTTCCAGAGGAATGTACACATCCGAGTTGAATTGCTCGATAATCGCCCCGCTCGTGCTGGGACTGCGGGATTTCAATACGCCCACCACCACAAACGCCCGATCCTTGCCGCTGAACTTGATGCTCTTGCCCAAGGGCGATTCGCCGGGAAATAACGTTTGTGCCACATCGGAACCGATTACCGCGACATTGGCGGGCACGGGAGATTCATCTGCTTCCGTGAGGAATCGCCCTTCTGCCAGGGCGTTCTCCAGGCCAAAGGCGACCGCATAATAAGGGCGGGTCCCAACCACGCGGCAATTCATCATGCGATTGCCTGCGAGAACAGGGCGCACTTCCGCCGGCAGAATTCGCAACGGGAGAATCGAAACCACTTGCTCGCTCAGGGCGTCTTCGTAATAGCGGAGGTCGTCATAAGTCAAACCATAACGAGCCACGAAGGATCGGCGTGTGGCGCTGGAATCTTCGGGCGGTTTGACGCTGGTGACCACGATGTTCGTGGCGCCCTGCCGCTTGATCTCCTCCAGCGCCTCGTGCATACTCCCTTCGCCAAAGGCCATCAACACGATTACCGCGAGCGTGCCGATGATGATGCCCAAGACGGACAAAAACGAGCGCATCTTGTGCAGCCAGAGACTGCGTACCGCCGCAGTTACGCACCGTCGGCCTTTGACCCCTAACAGAAACGGCGCCGCCAGCACCAGCAGGGAGGCTGCCACCAACCCGGCGTAAAAGGTATAAGTCAGAATGTCGAGCAAGGCTTGCCGATCCAACATGGTTTAATTCGCCGTGTCTGGCGCCGCCAGGCCGAGCACGGCTTTCCTGTTCGCAGTCTCCATCCTGCGTTGACGAGCGCTACCAAAGCGCGTCAGCGTAGCAATGCACCTAACTTTTATTATTGCCCACTCGTTTCCCAACGGGTAGGCGCCTTCGAAGCATGCCTGGTTTCTCCAGCTATCGGCGAGATACTGCAAGCAGAGATTCGCAAGGCGGGCCAGGCGTAGTGCCGCCCGACCATTGCGTGAACATCGGCGGTGTGGGTGCTGGTGCGCGTTTGCATGGCCGCGCAAACAAGCGCCCTGGCGTTTAATCTCCGCCAGCGGATCGTGGTGGGCGATCGCACGATTGTTGGTCCCCTTGCGTGATTCCGCGAATATACCGCTCCGCTCGATGCGTTTTATTTTCGGCCCAGGCCGTGTAGCATAAATTAGCACCAAACGGCACCATGTGCGAAAGGCTGGTCTAGTTTGGTGGACAGCAGGAAGCAGACGGAGCGCGTTGCACGGAGCGCACGAGGCGTGCCTCCAGGATCAATAGCAGCGCAAAAGATATCCTTAGGCGGACGGAGATATTCAATGGAGGGCGTTATTTATCAGGAAATCGGAGGCCGGTTGGTGGTACACGCCATGCCGGTAATGCTAGCGGTGCTGGGGATACTGGCGATCGCTTATCGCTATTACAGTGCATTTTTGGCGGCGAAGGTTGCGGTCTTGGATGATCGCATTCCGACACCAGCGCATCGGCTGTATGATGGGCAGAACTATCATCCTACGAGTCGCTGGGTGTTATTCGGGGTACAATTTGCGGCCATTGCTGGGGCAGGCCCGCTCATTGGTCCCGTGCTGGCAATGCAGTTTGGCTATTTGCCGGGACTGCTTTGGTTGGTGATCGGAGTGTGCCTGGCAGGGGCGGTGCAAGATATGCTCGTGTTGGCAGCGTCGGTGCGGCGTGGAGGCAAATCGCTGGCCGAGATTGCTCGCACCGAGTTGGGGCCATGGGCAACGGTGGTAGTCAGTGCCGCCATTTTGTTTATCGTGGTGATCGCTCTGGCGGGTTTAGGCATGGTCGTGGTGAAGGCTCTGGGCGGGGAAGAGGTGCCGTTGGCCGCCGGGATGCAAATCCGCCTGCCTCCCGATGCTACGCTGCAACTCGTGGAATCTCCCTCGAATCACGGTGGGTGTTATCGTTTTCCCGAAAATTGTCAGTTGCGTTACACGGCTCAGGATCGTTGGCGCGAGCGGCCAGAAGCGTTTCAGATCCTCGTTCCGCCTGAGCGACGCCTAGAAGTGCGAGACGGGATCGTAACTCTGCCCAGCGGCTGCAAGCAGATAGTGCCGGGCAGTTCTTGGGGCACGTTTACCATCGCCTGCACGATTCCGATAGCCTTGTTCGTGGGTTTGTGGATGTATCGCATTCGCCCGGGGAAAGTAGTGGAAGCGTCGCTCCTAGGTGCTGCAGGCGTCATTGCGGCGACGATCATCGGTAACTGGATTCCCGGCTCCGCGCTGGAACCGTACTTTTCGCTGACCCGTGAACAGACGATCTTGGCTATGGGTATTTACGGGTTCGTTGCCTCAGTGTTGCCCGTCTGGCTCCTGCTGGCGCCGCGCGACTATCTCTCGAGTTTTTTGAAGATCGGCACCATTCTGCTTTTGGTGGTGGGCGTCTTGGTTGCGAATCCGCCGCTACGACATCCGCCAATCAACGAGGTTTTCCTCGCAGGTGGGCCGACCTTTAAGGGGCACATATTCCCGTTCGTCTTCATTTGCATCATGTGTGGGGCGATCAGCGGCTTTCATTCGCTGGTCTCCTCGGGTACGACGCCCAAGATGGTGGATAAGGAAAGCGACATTCGCCCCGTAGGTTACGGCG